>JABGRQ010000139.1 GCA_018648225.1 Chloroflexota bacterium | reverse complement strand
TCTACTATCTACTGTCTACGCAGTGAAATGACGTTCCGCAGTTCATCCGTGCTCATTTCTGTCAGCCAATTTTCACCAGACCCCACTACTGCTTGCGCCAGCCCCTTTTTCGATTCAATCATGTCGTCGATCATCTCCTCCAGCGTACCGGTGGTCACAAATTTGTGTACCTGCACATTACGCTTTTGCCCAATACGAAAAGCGCGGTCGGTTGCTTGGTCTTCGACGGCGGGATTCCACCAGCGGTCAAAGTGGAAAACATGGTTGGCGCGTGTCAGGTTCAAACCGGTCCCGCCAGCCTTCAGCGACAGGATAAAGATTGGCGGAGCCTGTTCATCCTCCTGAAAACGTTTCACCATTTGGTCACGCTTCTTTGCGGGCGTACCGCCGTGCAAAAACTGTGTCGCCGCGCCAAACGTCCTCGGCAGGTGATCCGCCAGCATCTCCCCCATCTCCGAAAATTGGGTAAAGATCAATGTTCGGTCGCCCTCTGCCAAAATCTCCTCCAGCAACTCGCCCAAACGCTCCAGCTTACCGCTGCGCCCGTCCAGCGAAAAATCCGTCCCAGCCTGATGCAAATACTGCACGGGATGGTTGCAAATCTGCTTCAACTGCATCAACATGCTCAACACCAGCCCGCGCCGCTTGACCCCCTCTTCGCTCTCGATCTCCTGCATCACATCCTGCACCACCGCCTCGTAAAGCGTCGCCTGCTCATCGGTCAGCGTGCAGTAAACCTTCGTCTCCACCTTCTCCGGCAGGTCCGAGATCACGCGTGGGTCGGTCTTGACGCGCCGCAAAATAAAGGGCGTCGTCAGCGCTTTTAGTTCTTCCAGCGCAGCCTGATCCTGATAGCGCTCAATCGGGATGGCAAAATTTTCCCGAAAAGCCTTGCGCGCGCCCAAATAGCCGGGGTTCAAAAACTGCATGATCGACCACAATTCCGAAAGGCGATTTTCGACCGGCGTCCCCGTCAGCGCGATCCGAAAATCGGCATCCAGTTTGCGGATGACCTGCGTCTGTTTGGCATCGGGATTTTTGATATTCTGCGCCTCATCCAAAATCACCGCTTTCCATTGGATAGGTTGGATGGATTCTGCGTCCCGCCGCGCTACCGGATAACTGGTCAGTACCACATCCTTATCCTGGATCGCCTCCCGAAACGCCCTTGCCCTGAGCCTGTCTGCCCCCCGATGAACATAAGTCTGCAACCCGGGCGCAAACTTGCCAATCTCCCGCTCCCAGTTGGTCACCACCGATGTCGGCGCAATCAATAACGTAGGGGCAGACCTATGTGTCTGCCCATGTGTCTGCCCTTCTTTTTCAAGCAACAACAGCGAAATGGTTTGGATGGTTTTCCCCAAACCCATATCGTCTGCCAGACAAGCGCCCAAGCCCCAGCGGCGCAAAAATACCAGCCACGAATAGCCATATTGTTGATACGGGCGCAATTGACCATCCAACCCTGCGGGCTGGGGCAGTTCTTCCAGCTTTTCGGATTGCGAAAAATTCTCCAACCACGCTGAAAGCCAACCATCCGTCTCCACGCCGTCAATCGGCAGCCCGCTTGCGGATGTCTCGCCGCCCAAGCCCATGCGCAGCGCTTCAAGCAGGCTCATCTCACCCTGAAGTTTTTGCTTCTCCCAGAATTTGATTGCGGCGTCAATCTGTTCGGCATCCAGCGAAACCCACTGACCGCGAATTTGCACTAACGGTGACTTCAACTTCGCCAAGGCACGGAATTCTTCTTCGCTCAATTCCGTTTCGCCGACCGAGAGCTGCCAGCGATAGCTGATCAAATTCTCCATCGACATCCGTCCCGGCGCAACTTTATCCTTTTGCGACTGCATCTTGACCTTGACGCCAAGCCGCGCTCCCTTCTTGTTCCACCAAGGCGGGACGAGAATGCCAAAGCCCGCGCCCTCCAAAATCGGCGCAGTCTCGCGCAGGAAGGTGTATGCGCCGCTGGCATCCACTGCCAATTCGCTGGGACGTTTACTTTTCAGACTGTCGGTAATCGGGGTAAATAGGCGAGCGGCGTACCCCAATCCTGCTAGCAATTTCTCTTGCGGCTGCTCAAAACGATGCCCAAGATGCGTCAAAGCGCCTCTGGTTTTCTTCCAGACTTCGTCAGCGGGGATCAACAGGCTGGGATCATCTTTGGCTTGGATCAGGTAATGCAATTGCCAGCGCTCTTCTTGCAGGGCAGGCGCTTCCAACCGAAATGTGACCCGAAAGGCGGCATCCCCGGCGACGTGCAAATTACGCATCCAGGCTTTGTAGCTGGAGGCAAGACTGCGCAAGGGGTTGGTCGAAAGTTTGATTTCAGGATTTTCGGTGAATAGGGCTTCGAGCCAGCGGTGGACATTTTCATCATCGCTTTTGTGGAATTTGGGTGCGGCATCCTGCCCCCATTCGCGCGCGAGGGCATCACAAAAGATGTTGATGAAGGTTGTCAGCAGGATGCGGGGCGAAATATCTTCGCTTTTGCCCTCACCCCTAGCCCCTCTCCCAGCGAGAGAGGGGAACTCAGCGCGGCAGATGGGCGGCATGGCAGCTTTGAGCTGGCTTAACCTTTGGGCATCACGGGGACTATCCAAAACGGGCAGCCAGCGCGCATCTTCGCCGTCGATGATCGGAACGAGTTTCTGCGCGGCGAGCGTTTCCAATGCCAGGGCTGCGACTTTGTTCCAATAACGGAAGCAGGCTCCGGTCAGGGGCGTTGCGACTGCACCTGATCGGGGCGTGGTATAGGTCAGGAGAACGGTCAGCGCTTCGGCGGGCGGCAGCCAAATCCCATCCACAAAAAAAGGGGCTAAAACGGGGTTTTCTGTGTCAATATCCCAATTGTGGCTTAGGCTTAGTGAGGGCAGCGGAACGCCGCGCACGGCTGGCAGGCGCAGAGAAAAAGTGCGTTTTTCGCCGTCCAGATCAGGCGGCGCGCTGAAAGGATGCGCTTTGGCTTTGGGGTTTTGGGCGATGCGTCCGCGTTGCCTGGCAGGCTGGGGCGCGTCGGATATTTCTTCCCAAAAAATGACCCCGGGCGGCTGGAAATGGGCATGGAGAATATTCATAGGCTGGTTTCAATTCTTTCGTTTATACTGTAGAAAAGTTTATCATCAAAGGAAAAAATGAGCGAATATCAATATTATGAATGGCAAACCCATGAGCGCCCGCTGACCGCAGCAGAACAAAATGCGGTGGATGCCTTGTCCAGCCATATTGACGTCACCGCCAGCCAGGCAATCGTGACCTACAATTGGGGCGATTTTAAGCATGATCCGCTTGATGTATTGGCAAAATATTTCGACGCCTATCTTTATCTTGCCAACTGGGGCACGCGCCATCTGGCATTTCGTTTCCCAAAAGGCTTGCTGGATGCCGCCGCTATTGACGCCACCTATTGCGATGAAGAATTTCTACACATCAAAACCATAGGCGACGTCCATATTCTGGAATTTGAAATGAATGAGGATGAGGGCTTCGATGAATGGCTCGAAGAGCGCGGCTTGCTTTCAACGCTGGCGCGCCTGCGGGATGACATTCTCCAAGGCGATTATCGCGCCTTGTACATCGGCTGGCTTAAGGCGATGAGCGAGCGCTCAGAATACGATGATGAAGACGAAGATGACCCGGAGAACTTTTTCAATGATCCCGAACCGCCTCAGCCGGCAGGATTGAAAAAACTGACTCCGCCATTAGAGGCTTTGATCGACTTCCTTGAGATCGACCCGTTTCTGGTCGCAGCCGCAGCCGAACGTAGCCCAAACTTGCTGCCGTTAAAAGAGCAGGATTTCGCCCCGCTCATCTCCCGTCTCACCCGTCAGGAATGTGACGACTTCCTACTCAAAATCGTTCATGCCGAGCCGGGCGCGGTTGCTGCCTTGCGCAAAAGATTGCTCTCCGTTGAGCAGCCAAAACCAACAGCACAAACCGCTCCGCGTACCATTGGGGAGTTGCTGGAAATTGCTGAGAACTTGGGAGAGGCTGAAGCACATCGCCAGATAGAGGAAAACCGGAAACGGCACATCGCAGCCATGCAGGAATTGGCAAAGCGCGAAACGCAAATCTGGCAGGACGTGGAAAGAACGCTGGCAAGCGGCTATTCCGCTGCAAACTATGATCACGCAACAGATTTACTGAATCAACTTCATCAGTTGGCAGAATTTCAGGGAACACCTGCCAAATTTGATACCAAGTTGGGAGCGTTGGTAGAAAAATACAAATCACGTTCCGCACTGGGTAGTGCTCAAGAAGGAAGTGATAGCCTGGAGATGTCATAGCGGACAATAAA
>JABGRQ010000138.1 GCA_018648225.1 Chloroflexota bacterium | reverse complement strand
GGGAGGCGCAAGACTTGATCGCGGTTGCCCCAGTATTTGATAAAGGCGATGTTAGGATGTGCGATGGCGGTGGCGGTATTTTGTAGCTTCGGATTCGCGGCATTATTGAGAAATTTACCCATAATGCCTGAAGTATATCAACGATATGATCGATCGTCTATTTTTCGTTTTGAGTGTAGAATTTATCCTGTGATGTATCTTTTGGAAAACGCCGTCATCTATACGCCAGATAGTATGTTTCCTCAAAGCAATTTGCTGATACGGGATGGACGTATTGCCGCGCTGAGCGAATCGAAACTGCCTTATGCGGCCAAGAGCGTACAACGATTTGACGCGCGCGGTTTGATTCTGGCCCCTGGATTCATCGATCTGCAAATCAATGGCGGCTTCGGTTTGGATTTTACAGCCGACCCGGCTTCGTTGTGGCAGGTGGCCGCACAATTGCCGCGGTATGGTGTCACGGCGTTTTTACCTACGCTGATTACATCTCCTCCGGAGCGGATCGTGCAGGCTTTGACGATTTTGTCCCATGAAGCGCCGCCTGACTTTTGCGGCGCGGCGCCATTGGGGTGGCACCTGGAAGGCCCTTTTTTGAATCCGAATAAAAAAGGCGCCCATAGCCCCAATGATTTATGCCAACCCTCCTTAGAAGCTGTTAAATCCTGGTCACTGGAAGAAGGTGTGCGCCTGGTTACATTAGCCCCCGAATTGCCCGGTGCGCTGGATGTGGCCTGTGCTTTGCAGGAGCGCGGCGTAGTAGTGAGCGCGGGGCACTCGCTGGCGACGTTTGCACAGGCACAAGCCGGTTTCGATATTGGCATCACCTGCGGCACGCATATTTTTAATGCCATGACATCCATCCATCAGCGCGATCCCGGGCTACCCGGCGCGTTGTTGAATGATCCGCGCGTCAGCGTGTCCCTGATCGCTGATGGCATTCATGTGCATCCGGCGCTGGTTCAATTGGCATGGCAGACGAAAGGCTCTCAGGGTTTGATCTTGGTCAGCGATGCCATGGCCGCGCTGGGTATGCCGCCGGGTGAATATCGCCTTGGTGAGGTGAGTGTGAGCGTTGATGATAAATCAGCGCGTCTCGCCGATGGTACGTTGGCGGGGAGCATTTTGTCGCTGGATGCGGCTTTGCGAAACCTGGTCGCCATTACTGGAGCAACCCTGCCAGAAGCCTTGTCTGCGCTTACCCGTACTCCCGCGCGTTTGCTGAGACTCGCTGATTGTGGTCGAATTGCGCCGGGTTGTATAGCCGATTTAGTCTTGCTAACCCCCGATCTGGAAGTCGTCGCAACCTGGGTACGCGGTGAACTTGTTTACCAGCGAGCGGAAGGTGTATACTTTTAAGATGGTGAAAGAAACTCCGATTGTAATTCTTCGAGGCGGCGGCGATCTGGCCAGTGGTGTGGCGGCGCGTTTGCAGCATGCTGGAATTAAAGTTGTCATCATCGAACTGGCGCAGCCTTTGGCGGTGCGCCGTCTGGTTTCATTTTGCGAGGCGGTTTACCGTAGCGAGATTAGGGTAGAAGGCATTACCGCGCGGCGCGCCCCAGATTCGCAGTTTGCGACTCAAATTTTGGCAGACAACCAGATACCTGTGCTGATTGACCCTGACATCAGCCTTCGCAACGCGCCGCAATTCTTCGTTTGCGCTATGATTGACGCCCGCATGACCAAGCGCCCGCCGGAACGATCTCCAGCAGGAACCCCCTGGATGCAGCATTTTCCTTTGATGATCGGCCTTGGGCCGGGCTTCGTCGCTGGTGAAAACTGCCATGCCGTAATCGAAACCCAGCGCGGTCATTTTTTGGGGCGTGTGATTTGGGACGGCAGCCCCCAGGCCGATACGGGTATCCCCGGCGCAGTTGTCAGCCAGCAGGCCGAGCGCGTGCTGCGTGCCCCAGCGGATGGAATCCTGCACAACCACGCCGAAATTGGGATGCGCGTCACAATCGGGCAGGTGATTGCCCGCGTCAGCGAGCAACCCATCACCGCTCCTTTTGATGGTATTTTGCGCGGCCTGTTGCACGAAGGATTGCCGGTGCGCCAGGGCATGAAGGTGGGCGATGTAGACCCGCGCAACAATCCGCAAAACGCATATACGATTTCCGAAAAAGCGCTGGCAATTGGCGGCGGTGTGCTTGAAGCGTTGCTCACTTTACCTGAAATTCGCGCTACGCTATGGAACTGAAGCGTGCCTTGCGTCTTTCTCAATACCCCAGTCTGGCGTTTGTTGGTG
Source organism: Chloroflexota bacterium (assembly GCA_018648225.1). Taxonomy (NCBI): domain Bacteria; kingdom Bacillati; phylum Chloroflexota; species Chloroflexota bacterium. Next base: position 12,087 of record JABGRQ010000138.1, on the reverse strand, counting down.
CCGGGGGGAAAACAACTGCCATGTTCCAGGTGGCGCGCCAGCTTGGCACCCCGCTGATTGTTTGTGCCACAGCACATCTGGCTTTGGCGCAAACGCGGTTGGCCGATGAACATCTCATTTTTCATTCGCTTGCTGATACCAATCAGTTGGCGCAGATTGCCCTGAGCGGCGTGATATTGATCACCGGGCCAGTGGAGGGAACGCGTACAACCGGCCTGTCGCCGGAGATTGTAATTTGGATGCGCCAGTTTTGTGGCTATCACTCCCTGCCGCTGCTGATTGAAGCCGATGGGGCGCGCCAATTGCCGTTAAAAGCGCCTGCCGAACACGAACCGGCGTTGCCTCCCGAGGCGGATACCGTATTCGTAGTTGCGGGACTGACTGGCGTAGGGAGGATGCTGACTTCGGAGCATGTTCACCGCCCGGAGCTTTTTTCTGCTCTCTCAGGTCTGCACATGGGGGCGCAGATTACGCCCCAGGCATTGACGCGGGTTCTGCTGCACCCCAATGGCGGCCTGAAGAATATGCCCATCGGTGCGCGACGCGTGGTATTACTCAATCAAGCCGATACGCCCACGAAACAAGCCATCGCCCGGAGTATGGCCGCAGAATTATTGCGAAAATATGATGCAGTGTTGATTGGGAGTTTGCAAACTTCGCCGGGGAACGTTTATGCTGTGCATGAGCCGATTGCCGGAGTGATTCTCGCGGCTGGAGCCGCGCAGCGTTTTGGGCAGCCGAAACAACTGCTCGATTGGCGCGGGAAGCCCCTGGTATGGCATGTGGCACAGGCAGCCCTACAGGCCAATATATCGCCAGTGATTGTGGTGGGCGGCGAGCACACGCTTCAATTGCGCCGCGCTTTGGCAGGTTTGCCCGTGGAGGTTGTTCACAATCCTCACTGGCAGGCAGGTCAGCATACTTCGGTTCAGTGTGGATTGGGGGCTGTATCCGCGCGTGGGGCAGCCACTCTCTTCCTTTTGGCCGATCAACCCCAGGTTTCTGTTTCGCTCATCCGCAGCCTGACCGAAATCCACGCCCGGCGGCGCCCAGCTATTGTGGGGCCGATGATCGATAGCCAACGCTCCAATCCGGTTTTATTTGACCGTGAAACCTATGCAGCCTTTGCGACATTATCTGGCGACCAGGGCGCGCGGCAACTCTTCTCTCGCTTCCCTGTAGAATGGATGCCCTGGTATGACGATACGCTTGCGCTGGATATAGACATTCCGGAAGATTTCCAACGCTTGCAGCAAACTTTCGGCGGCAGACCGATGGGACTCTTTTCCTCTTGCAGAGGGGGTTATTCTGTGATATTTTCGAGTACAATAAGGCCAAAGGAGTTGCCGCAGATGGCAGAGCAGCAGAAAAAGATCATCATTATCGAAGATGAACCAGATACCGTGGAGATGTATTCCGAGATGATGCGTCTGAGCGGACATGAAGTGTTGAAATTGTATGAAGCTTCATCGGCTTTGGACCTGATTTTAGCGGAGATGCCCGACGCTATAGTTTTAGATGTTATGATGCCCGTTGTTAGCGGGCTGGATTTGTTGCGAGAGCTGCGCGCGGCCCCCGAGTTGGTAGATATTCCGGTGATAGTGGTTTCGGCAATGGGCCTGCCGCAAGATATTCAGGCGGGTTTTGATGCCGGAGCGTCGGTATATCTGACCAAACCGGTCACGTATCAGGAGTTGAGTAAAGCTGTTCTAGATATTCTAGACGGGGATAGCAAGCCCAACCGCTGATGATAATTAAGGTAGAAAATTTTTGATGTCAGTCGTTCGTGCTTTTATTGCAGTTGACTTGCCTCCGGATTTGCAGGCTCGTCTGGCGCAGGTTGGACAAGATTTAAATGCAGCGATGGGTGATGTGCCGATCCGCTGGGTTTCTGCAGGCCATATGCATGTAACGCTGAAGTTTTTGGGTGATGTATCACTCAATAATCTGGAAGTGGTAACGGATATTCTGCGCAGTGAGGCTGCAGACCGCGGCGAGATGGTGCTGAGTCTGGGTGGGGTGGGAGCGTTCCCAAAGCCGAGGCGGCCGCGCGTAATTTGGGTAGGGGTTGAAGCTCCGGATGAATTGCAAGCTTTGCAACGTGGTATTGACCGGCTGACAGCCCGTGTGGGCTATGCACGCGAGACGCGGGAGTTTTCCCCGCATATTACTTTGGGGCGCGTATCACGCAATGCTTCTCCGGGCGATGTGCGCCAGATTGGCGATGTGCTATGTGCAAAGAAAATTGGTTTTTTAGGGGTGGCGCGGGTTGCGGCTGTGCATCTTTATCGTAGTGATTTACAAGCTGGCGGCGCCGTTTATACACGTTTATTCTCTGCCCCGCTGGGATAATCGCCCGTGCCCAACTATTTTGTTAATATTTGATAATTGAAGAGGTGTGATTGGATACTTTAGAATTAGCCTATACTATTGTTGATGCTTTAGAAGAAAAAAAGGGAGAAAATATTCTTATCCTGGATATTCGGGAAATCTCTCTGTTAGCAGATTATTTTGTTATTTGTTCGGGCACTAGCCCGCGCATGATTGATGCTTTATCGCAAGGGGCGGTGTCTGCTGTTAAGGATGAACATCAAATTAAGCCGCGGCTTGAAGGCTCTGCACATGCTGGGTGGATATTATCGGACTATGGAGATGTAATTGTGCATCTATTTTCTCCAGATCGCCGGGAATATTACGCCCTGGAAGAGCTTTGGCGTGAAGCCAGGGTAGTGATTCAGATTCAATAGCAGCGGTTTAAAGAGTTAAATAAATAGCGTGTGGGTTACGAAGCAACCTACACGCTATTTATTTGAAACGTATCGAAACTAGCCAGCATACTCAAGATAGGTGGTTCCTCGGAAGCGTCGCGCGCCCCAGCCCACCGTGCCATCTGGCAATTCAATGAGCCACCAAATATCATCACCCAGCGATAGCTCTCTATATATTGTAAAAACATACCCGCGCCGAATGGCGCCAACTACATTATTTTCATGTGTAGTTGGGCGTGAGCGCATTCGCAGGGCGTTATAACCCACGCGCAAAAAGCCTTTTTTCAAGGTTGCTGGTTGAGTTGTTTCTTCGGGGGGAGTCTCGTCTTCGGGTTCCTCGATCGGATCTGCAATGACCACTTCGATGGGTCTTTCATCATCGGGGGTTTCGTCATCGGGCTGCTGCCATTTGGCGAAGGTGTAGAACTCTTCTTTGCTCATATTGACGCGGTTGATATCAATCCCCGATGTTGCTACGCCAAATTCGCTGCCACGCCCATTTTTATCGGCGCTGTATTGCCACATCCACCAGTCATTCCAGGGCCGCGGTCGATAGATGCTGTTGGCCTGATTCCCCCAGGGGTGAGTCATTGTTTCGCTATAGGCAGCCACCCAGAGCTTGTGTTCGCTGGCCCAATCCGGGCTGCCCACATTGGGGTTCCAGAATGTGGCCCGCGTGTAGATCACAGCCTTCACACCCAGCTCACTTTCCACAATATCAACAAATTCTTTCAATTCTTTTTGAAAGCGTGCCTGGTTCGCATTACGCGGGTTATGTTCTACATCAACCGCCGGAGGCAAGTTCCATTTTACTGATTTAAGTAAATTGCAGAAATAGCGCGCCTGTTTGGTGCCGTCAAAGTGTGGATAAAAAAAGTAATAGTATCCGCATGGGATGCGCTCGCTAAATTTGCCCGCATTCTCGCGGAAGCGCCAATCCGTGTAGCTGGCGCCGTTATTCTTGTCGGTACCGCCCGACTTTATATACATTCCCAGCGTCCCGGCTCCGAGCATTTTGACAGAATTGATATCTCTTTGCCATGTAGATACATCAACAATGGGTTCAAACATGGTTACCTCCAGCGAATGCTAAATTTTTTCATGTTTATGACAAGGGGTATTTTTTGCTAAGATTGTTTTCGCTTGCCCTGAATTAGTCGCACAGTTAGCATAGCAAATAAGCCGGTGGACGTCAATAATGAATTTCGGATGAAATTTATCCAAAAATATTAAACCTATACGATTTCAATTTGTTCGTCGATTATGGTCACATCCGGCCAGTTTTTCTCGATCCAGGCGGGGATGGCCTGCAAAGCACGCTGGGTGTGAGCGTTATGATTGCTTACCAGTGCACAGGCAATCACCGCGCTGCCCCAGGCGTCGTTATGATCGATCTCGGCCACAGAGATATTGAACTCGCGCCGCAGTCGGGTGAGCAAAGGTTTCAACCGGCTGCGCTTTTCTTTGAGCGAGGCGCAACCGGGTATCTGAATTTGGAGGGTGAGTACGCCGAGAGACATGGGTTTACAGGATGCTATTGGATTTGCAACCCTCATAGTATAATGGATGGCATGAAAGAAACAAGAGCCTGGATTTTAGTTTTGGGTATCCTGCTGATTGTAGGATGGGCAGCATTTGGCGTGGTTGGCGCGGTGCGTGAAATGACGGGCAGTGTCAGCAATACGACCGAAGATGCCTTGAAACCGATAACCGATGTGACGGGTGGTTTGGCGACACAGGTGGCGCAGTTTTTGAATCCTACGCCGACGGTATTGCCAGACCCGGTGACGATTATCCGCGATGTGCGTACGATTGCCCGTCTGGAAACGATTCAGTATTCGATTGAGAAGGTGGTCACGGCGGATAAAGGGCAGGGGAGTCTGGAATTTCTCTTTGGCGATCAGTTGATCTTCGTGGCGCATGGGGTGGTGATTGCCGGGATCGATTTGGGCGATCTTACCGAAGATGATTTTTGGCTGGATGGCGGCGTTTTGTATATGCGCCTGCCCCCGTCCGAAATTTTTATTGCCACACTGGATAACGATAAATCGTATGTTTATGATCGTGATACTGGCCTGTTTACGAAGGGCGATATTCATTTAGAGACGGCTGCTCGTCAGGTAGCTGAAGATGAAATTGAAAACGCCGCTCTTGAAGACGGGATTCTGGAACAGGCTCGTATCAATGCCGAAGCGTATCTAGTGCGCTTTTTGTCGGCGTTGGGATATTCGGATGTGATTTTTGTGACGGAATAACTAAATCGTCTTGCGCTCAAATACGCTCATTCCAATCGGAGTGGGCGTATTTTTTATTAACTAATTCTTCCGCACGACCAAGCTCTGCCGGGGTGAGTTCGCCAGGTTCCAGTTGGATATCCAGCGTTTGGGCAAATGCCTGCTCAAATGCAGCCGCGGCTTGCTCCCAGGGGATGGCGCGCTGCAGAACGGCTTCAACGGTGGTCGCGCGTGCTAATAAGCGTTGCGCGGCTTGTTCGCGCTCTGCTTCCGATGGGAAAGTTAGTGCATGAGTAATGCGCGTAAGATCGCCGTAGAGCGGCAGAGTGCCGTGCTGTAATACGTTCGTTTTCTTGCGCGCCTGGGCGCTGCCAATCAATTTTTTACCCGCGACCGTAATTTCATAATGCGAAGGCACCTCGAAGCAAATTGGCTCTACTGACTTTGGTTGGTCATTTTTTTTGGGCAATGCCTGGGCGGGGAGGGCCAATAAGTGCAGGGCATGCAAAAGCGCGCGTGATAATCTCTCGTAACTATCGATCACGCTGCCCGCCAAACGCGGCTCCTTTGCTGACCCGATGACCGAGTACGTTAATTCATCGGTATGCAAGATAGCACGCCCGCCGGTGAGCCGCCGCACCAGATGCCAGCCGCGCGCGCGGATTGTTTGGAAATCAGCATCCTTAATCGACTGCGCATAGCCAATGGACAGGCAAGGCGGATCCCAGGCATACATACGCAAAGTAGGAGGTGTGTCACCGCGACCAATACTTTCGAGAATGGTTTCATCAACGGCCATATTCCATGCCCCGAATGCCGGAGCGGTTTTGATGAGACGCCAGGTAGTGGGCTGAATGGTCATACGACAATATCATCGATCACCTGACGCAATGTGCGGGCGTCCAGGTCTTTTTTGTCCAGGAAGGCAACGGCTCCGGCCTCCATGCTCAGGCGACGGAATTCACGGTCGGGGTAGGCGCTGATCATGATGATGCGTGATCTTGTAGATACAGCCTTGATGCGTCGGGCGCAACGAATGCCATCGTCTTCCCCCAAAACGACATCTACAAACGCGAGTTGAGGCTGAACTTTCTCGGCAAGTCGTTGTGCGCCTAGAATACTATCGGATTCGTAGAGGATTGCTTGGGGATAGACACGAGCCAGCATGCGCTGAATCTGATGTAAGTAGCGATGATTGTCGTCCACAACTAGAATAGTAACGTCTTGAGATGGGGCTGGGGCATCATTTTTTTTCTGTTGCAAGCGTTGCCCGGCGACACCCAATGCCTCGGGGTGCTGACTGACAAATTTGACGGCCTCAAGACGGCTTTGTACTTCTAACTGGCGATAGATACGTGTCAAGTGATTTTCGATTGTCTTGACGCTCAAACTCAGTTCTATCGCAATACTTTGGTTATCAAGACCCTCCTGCAAAAGCTGTAGAATATCGCGTTGACGGGAAGTTAGTGGCGAAATATTCGACGCCGACTTTTCTCTTCCTACAAGTTTGGATAGCAATGGGCTTGATATCCAGCGTTCACCGGCAAGAATGCGCGACATCGCCAATTTTAAATCACTTAATGGCTGATCCTTAAGATGATACCCATCTACCCCAGCCTCTAACATACCTCGAACGTAGACATCATCATCATAGGCGCTGATGACCAGAATTTTCATATCTGGATTTTGTGCCCGGATATACCCAACAGTTTGAATTGGGTTGAAGTCTGGCATACTGAGGTCAACCACTAAAAAATCGGGTGATTTTATGACGAGTGCTTTGAGCAATGTTGGCCCATCACCAACTTCTCCAATAACATTGAGGCCGGGTATTTCTTCGATCACATTGCGGATTCCCGCGCGGACAACTGCGTGGTCATCTGCTAGTAGAATTTGTGTTGTTTGCATGAGCTTTAATCTTACCATCAAGGGGATGATTGGGGGAAATCCCCTATGCTGGGTGGGGGAAAAAGGGGGGTAGCGATGTTAAATAATTGTTAACATTGTAAAGACAATGTTCAAACAATTTTACAGAACTAAGGAGAGTGTTATGTTCCAAAAGAATATCCGCCCATTGTTAGTAGTTCTGGCCTTGCTGGTTTTTGCAGGGTTGGCGCTTTCAGCCTGCGCACCGGCAGCCGATGAAGCTGCTCCTGCTGAAGAATCAGCTGGTGAGATGGCAGGCAAAGTTGGTATCGTATTGCCGACCAAAGACGAACCACGCTGGATTCAAGACCAGGCGCGCTTCGAAGAAGCTTTGACCGAAGCTGGCTACGAAGTAGAAATACTCTTCAGCCAGGGTGACTCGGCCAAAGAGAAAGCCAACGTTGAAGATCTGATCACCAAGGGTGTTCAGGTACTCATCATCACCCCGCACGATGGCGCTGCTGCCGCTGCTGCTGCTGAAGCCGCCGCCGAAGCTGGCGTGAAAGTGATTTCTTACGACCGCCTGATCCTCGAAACCGAAGCTGTAGATTACTACGTGACCTTCGACAGCATCGCTGTTGGTGAAGCCCAGGCACAATACCTGGTTGACAAAGCCGAAGGCGAAGGCAACCCGCTATTCCTGTATGCTGGCGCCGCTTCTGACAACAACGCTTTCTTGTTCTTCGAAGGCGCCTGGAACGTTCTGCAACCGAAGATTGCCGATGGCACCTTCGTAATCAAGAACTCCAGCGAAGCTGAAGCTCTGGCCGACAAAGCCGAACTGAGCCGTGACGAAATGGCCCAGATCATCGGTCAGGTCACCACCAACTGGGACTTCAACACTGCCAAAAGTCTGGCTGAGGCCAACCTGACCTCTGCTCCCGCTGAGGACAAAGGCGATGTCTACATTTTGGCCCCCAACGACGGCACCGCCCGTGCCATTGCCGATGCTTATGCTGCTGATGCTGACGTGACGAGCTTCATTGTCACCGGTCAGGATGCTGAGAAAGCCTCCGTGCAGTACATCATTGATGGCAAACAGTCCATGACTGTTTTGAAAGACGTTCGCACACTGGTTGGCGATGCGATTGCCGCGGCGATTGCCTTCCTCGAGGGTGAAACACCCCCCGAGACCCACACCTACAACAACGGTGTCAAAGATGTCCCCGCCAAACCGTCTGCGGTAATCTCCGTCGACGCAGACAATGTTCAGGAAGCCATTATCGACTCCGGCTACTGGCCTGCTGAAGACTTCACGGGCGTTGGCGAAGCTGCTCCTGCTGAAGAACCCGCTGCCGATATGGCCGCCGGTAAAGTCGGCATCGTATTGCCGACGAAAGACGAACCACGCTGGATTCAGGACGAAGCCCGCTTCGAAGAAGCTTTGACCGAAGCTGGTTACGAAGTAGAAATTCTCTTCAGCCAGGGTGACTCGGCCAAAGAGAAAGCCAACGTTGAAGATCTGATCACCAAGGGTGTTCAGGTACTCATCATCACCCCGCACGATGGCGCTGCTGCCGCTGCTGCTGCTGAAGCCGCCGCCGAAGCTGGCGTGAAAGTAGTTTCTTACGACCGCCTGATCCTCGAAACCGACGCTGTAGATTACTACGTGACCTTCGACAGCATCGCTGTTGGTGAAGCCCAGGCGCAATACCTGGTTGACAAAGCCGAAGGCGAAGGCAATCCGCTGTTCCTGTATGCTGGTGCTGCTTCTGACAACAACGCGTTCTTGTTCTTCGAAGGCGCCTGGAACGTTCTGCAACCGAAAATTGCCGATGGCACCTTCGTAATCAAGAACTCCAGCGAAGCTGAAGCTCTGGTCGACAAAGCCGAACTGAGTCGTGATGAAATGGCCCAGATCATCGGTCAGGTCACCACCAATTGGGACTTCAACACCGCCAAAAGTCTGGCTGAGGCCAACCTGACGGTTGCTACTGCCGAAGACAAAGGCGATGTCTACATTTTGGCCCCCAACGACGGCACCGCCCGCGCCATTGCTGACGCTTTCGCTGCTGACGCTGATGTGGCAAGCTATGTTGTCACCGGTCAGGATGCTGAGAAAGCCTCCGTGCAATACATCATTGACGGCAAGCAGTCCATGACTGTTTTGAAAGACGTTCGCACGCTGGTTGGCGATGCGATTGCCGCGGCGATTGCTTTCCTCGAGGGTGAAACACCCCCCGAGACCCACACCTACAACAACGGTGTCAAAGATGTCCCCGCCAAACCGTCTGAAGTAATCTCCGTCGACGCAGACAATCTTCAGGAAGCCATTATCGACTCCGGCTACTGGCCTGCTGAAGACTTCACCAATCTTCCCTAGCTAATTGCTTCTTTCTCCTTTGCAGGATAGTGATAAACTTATCACTATCCTGCTCTATTTTTATCGATCAACGCGGAGTTGCCATGATTCCTCCCATATTGGAAATGAAACACATCACGAAAGAATTCCCCGGCGTCAAAGCGTTAGATGACGTGAGCTTTCAAGTTAAGACGGGAGAAATCCACTGCCTGGTTGGCGAAAACGGTGCGGGCAAGTCAACCTTGATGAAGGTTTTGAGTGGTGTATATCCCCATGGGGATTATGTTGGGGAAATTATTTATGAAGGTCAGGCCCAAAAATTTAGACATATTGCCGATAGCGAAAAAGCTGGCATCGCAATTATTTATCAGGAATTAGCCCTGGTGCCTGAGTTGACCGTGTACGAAAATATTTTCCTCGGTCACGAGATAGCAAATGGTTTTACGATTGACTGGAACGAAACCATCAAGCAAGCTGATGAGATGCTTCAGAAAGTAAAGCTAAATGTCAATCCCGAAGCAAAAATCAAAGAGCTGGGGGTTGGACAGCAGCAATTGGTAGAAATTGCCAAAGCCTTGAGCCAAGATGTCAAACTGCTTATTTTGGACGAGCCGACTTCTGCGCTCAATGAAGATGATGTTGAAAACCTTTTCTCGCTGCTGCGGGACTTGAAAAAGCAGGGCGTTACCTGCGTTATGATCACGCACAAGCTCAAAGAGGTGATCGAAATGTCTGATTCCGTCACGATTTTGCGCGACGGACAGGCCGTCATAACCCTGGATGCCCACAATGGCGAAGTCAATGAAAATGCATTGATTAAGCACATGGTTGGGCGAGAAATTGAAAATATTTATCCTAAGCGCGATAAAAAAGCATCCACAGAAACCTTATTGGAAGTTAAGAATTGGAATGCTTATGATCCTAAGCTAGGGCGCAAAATCTTGAGGGATATTAATTTCCGTCTGGCAAAAGGTGAAATTATTGGACTTTCCGGTTTAATGGGGTCTGGGCGCACCGAGCTTGCACTGAGCCTTTTTGGTAACCCGGATGGATATGAAATTGAAGGCGAACTTCTAGTAAATAATGAGACGGTGGAATTTGGTCATCCAGAAGGTGCTATTGCTTCTGGTATTGCTTATGTTACAGAAGATCGCAAGCGTAATGGTCTGATTTTGATTCAGGATGTCAAGCAAAATAATACCTTGGCCAACTTGAAAGGAATCTCCAATCGCGGTGTGGTTGATGAGAATGCTGAAATTAAAGTTGCTTCAGAGTATGTTGTTTCTCTCAATATCAAAACACCGAGTATCGAACAGACTGTGGTCAACCTGAGCGGTGGAAATCAGCAGAAAGTATCCCTTGCCAAATGGTTGTTTGTAAAGCCCGATATTTTGATCCTCGACGAACCTACGCGCGGGATTGATGTCGGTGCCAAGTTTGAAATTTACACGATCATGAACCGCCTGGTAGAGCAAGGTATGGGTATCATTATGATCTCATCTGAGCTGCCTGAGGTTCTGGGGATGAGCGACCGGGTCTATGTGGTTTCAGAAGGTGAAATCACCGGCGAACTTGCCATTGAAGATGCCACTCAAGAAAGTATTATGAAATTGGCGACTGTAAGCTAAAGGAGACTAGAAATGTCATTCTTTAAAGACGTACAAAAAGTATTGAAGCAAAATATCCGTGAATACGGGATGTTTATCGCCCTTTTCGTAATTATGGCAATATTTACGATTACAACCAAGGGCATTTTTATTTCATCGAGAAATATCAGCAATCTGTTAAATCAAACCGGATATATCGCTGTTCTGGGGGTTGGCATGACGTTGGTTATTGTCATCCGGCATATTGATCTCTCGGTTGGTTTCCTGGCTGGTTTTCTGGGGGCGGTGGCGGCAATCGCAATGGAATTTTGGGGCTTGCCCGTTTATATGGTCATTCCGCTGGCGATGGCATTTGGCGTTTTGGCCGGGGCGATTACCGGATTTCTGGTTGCTCAATTGGGCATTCCGGCTTTTGTGGCTACATTGGCTGGTTGGCTGATATACCGCGGCGCCCTTCTGGTTGTGACAGAAGGTACTGGCACGATCATCATTTCAAGTGATGCATTCAACGCACTTGGAAATGGTTATATCCCCGATTTCCCTGCAATGGGATTTTTACCAGAGATGCACAAGCTAACCCTGTTATTAGGGATTATCGCCATCGTATTCTTTGTGATGAGTGAACTCAACAGCCGTCGAAGAAAACAAGCTTATAATTTTGAAGTATTACCAATGAATATTTTTGTTTTGAAATTGGTGTTAACTTCTTTGCTGATTGGCGGCATTGCCTGGACCCTCGCTGGCTATAACGGGTTGTCTTGGACGGTTGTGATCGTTCTGTTGGTGGTTGGTATCTATCACTTTATTACAACCCAAACAGTTTTAGGTCGCCACATTTATGCGATTGGTGGTAATCCTGAAGCGGCAGAACTGAGCGGCATCAGCGTCAAGAAGATCACCTATACGGTTTTCTGCTCGATGGGGATGTTGTCCGGTTTGTCGGGGATGTTGTTCGCATCACGTTTGCAATCGGCTACAACAACGGCTGGTACACTGTTTGAGTTAGATGCCATTGCAGCCGCCTTTGTGGGTGGTGTCTCGGCGGCTGGTGGTGTGGGTAAAGTCACCGGCGCACTGATTGGTGCCCTCGTAATGATGTCCCTGACCAGCGGCATGAACTTGATGGGGATCGGGATTGCTTACCAATATATGGTGCGTGGTGCCGTGTTGGCTGCTGCCGTGATATTTGATGTTGCTACTCGCAACCAGGGTAAATAATTATACATATTCTAATTCGTACTCACGCCTAG
>JABGRQ010000137.1:8520-19209 GCA_018648225.1 Chloroflexota bacterium | reverse complement strand
GCGCCGAGAGCGCAGATTAGAGCGGGAAAATCCCGCTCTCTTTTTTTATCTATGAAAACTGAGAAACCCCAAATCTTACTCACCAATGACGACGGCATCCGCTCTCCCGGCTTGTGGGCCGCGGCGGCGGCGCTGGAAGCGATTGGCTATGTTACTGTGGCCGCACCGCGCGAGCAAAGCTCCGGGATGGGCCGCAGCCTGCCCAATACAACCGATGGCCTGATTACGCCCGAACAACTCCAGGTCAATGGGCGCAGCTGGACGGTCTATGCGGTAGGTGGTTCACCTGCTCAGGCTGTGCTGCATGGCGCACTAGAAGTGATGCCCCGCTTGCCCGATCTGGTGGTTTCGGGGATTAACTACGGGGCCAATATCGGCAGCGGCGTGACGATTTCGGGCACGGTTGGCGCGGCGCTGGAAGCGGCTGCGTTGGGCATCCCGGCCCTGGCGATCTCATTAGACACCGAATTAGAGCATCACCTTTCCTATTCGCAAGAGGTTGATTTTTCTGCAGCGGCCTATTTTACGGCCTATTTTGGGGGCAAATTACTGCACAGGCAGATGCCATCGGATGTAGATGTGCTCAAGGTCGAAATTCCGGCTCAGGCCACGCCGGAAACCCCCTGGGAAATCACCCGGCTCTCACGGGTGCGATATTACCACGCCGAAAAGCCAGAGCGCACATCCTGGAACCAACCCACAGTAATGGGCTACCGTATCAACGAAAGTTGGGGGGATGCATCAGCCGATTCGGATGTTCACGCGCTCTTCACCCGCCACCAAGTTTCCGTAACCCCCCTGAGTTTGGATTTGACGTCGCGAGTCTTGCCGGAAATTCTTGAGAAATTATTGAGTTAATCTTGCCCCTGTAATACAGCCAGAATTTTGGCGTGCAACACTGGATTAGCCGCCAAAACCGAATAGGGGGGTTTAAAATAATCTGGCTCGCCACGCGCACTGGTGACCAATGCCCCTGCTTCCTGCGCAATCATTACCCCAGCCGCCATATCCCAGGCCCCCAGGCGCAATTCCCAATAACCATCGAAACGCCCCGCAGCAAGATAACATAAATCCAGGGCTGCCGAACCTAAACGCCGCACACCTTGGGTTCGCAACGTTAGTCTGGCGAAATTATCGAGATTATTCTCCGGGTTGCGCCACGAATCGTAGTAGAAACCCGTCACCAGGAGGCTTTGACCCAGTTCGGGGACAGCCGTCACCTTCAAAGGAGTCCCGTTGAGCCAGGCTCCTTGCCCGCGCGCCGCGCTGAAACACTCATCCCGCATTGGGTCGTAAACCACCCCCAGGGTAAGTACATCCCCCACCGCAAAAGCAATTGAAACCGAAAAGAAGGGAATACCGTGCGCATAATTGACCGTGCCATCCAACGGATCCACAATCCAACGCTGCTGGCCCACACCAGCGCGCAGGCCGCTCTCTTCGGCGATCACATGCTGCCCTGGAAAACGCTCGTCTAGCGCACCGAGCAAGAATTCTTCTGAGCGGCGGTCAATTTCAGTAACGAGATCAATCTCGCCTTTGAGTTGCACATCGTGTTGTTTACCATACCCCTGGCGGACAATTTCACCAGCCATGCGCGCCATTTCAATCAGGTCGTTCAGTGTAGGTTGCATCAGTCATTTCCCAGTATATTTTTTCAAAAAAATAGGGGCGTACAGGAGTAAATTATCCCGCACACCCCTTACTTTATGGGTTTCTCAGTGTTCAGTTATTCGCTGGTGTTTTCTTCAGAAAGGATTTTATAGAGTTGATCCAGTTCATCTTGAATTTCCTGTTTTTGTGCGCTGGCTTCTGTGAGCAAGGCTTCAAAAGCTGGCTTTTGCTCTGCGGGTAACGTTTGCAGCAAACGCTCCGTACGCGCGATCTGATTGGTTTTCTCGCTCAGTTTTTCTTCCAACCGCTTGCGATAACCACGATAAAACTCTTCTTTGCTCATCAGCGGAGGCAGCACTGGCGCGCCATCGGTGAGTATCTCAGCAATTGTGAGCAAAAACTCAGCGGTGTCCACCGGTTTTACCAAAAAACGCACCGCTCCCAATTTGAGCGCAAATTCCCGATCTTCGGGCGTGACATAGGTCGCCGAAAGAAAAATCACCGGAATTTGATGTGTTTTTGGGTTCTTCCGCAAAGCATACATCAGGGCAAACCCATCCATGCGCGGCATGAGAATATCGGTGATAATCAACGCCGGGCGTTCTTCGGCTATGCGCTCAAGCGCTTCTTCCCCATTCTTGGCGGTCACAACCGGATATCCTTTAAAACGCAAAGTCACAGCCAGTAAATCTAAAACATGCAACGTGTCTTCGACTACCAAAAGCGGACCATAGGGAACAGCCATAACTCATCTCCTGAAACAAGTGTATTGTAGCGGATCACGCTGACACGAATGCTTACACTTCTGATAAGAGCATTCCGTTATGTAAACTATCAAATGATACGCTTGTTACACTGAAATTGCGAGTTCTAGTCTTGCAGCGCGATCTGAACCACATCATCAAAAGGCATGAGTGCAGTTTTAAATTTGTTTTTGGAATAAGCATAATAACATGCTTTAGCGCTGTCGGTTGCCAGCGCGTTGAAGCGCCCTTTAATCGGCGCGACCACGCAACAGGTATCGGCAGCAAATTTAGCGCCTGCAGCCTCGATCACCGCCGTATAGCCCATCCGGTCGGCGATCTCTTTGGTCGGACGGGCGGTAGTAATCCAGAACTCTTTGGTCACGGTTTTCCCGGCCAGCAATTCGGCGATGCGAGCAATTTCCTTGATCGATAGATGCGGACAACCCAAACTGACAAAATCAATTTCGTCGGATGCGGCATCGATCATGGATTCTCTAGCGAGGTGGATTTCTGCTGCGGTGATGGTGATCTGCTCATCGGGCGGGAGCAGCTGACCTGCCTCGGGGGTGATCCCCTGAATATGGCAGAGGGCCACGCCCCCATAAGTCGCCACGCTGGCGCAGAATGATTTGAGATTCTCCACCGAGGCCGATTCGACCCCGCGCAAATAGGGCACGCGTCGCCCGGAGATACGCTCCAGCCTTTCGCCTAACACCTTTCCCAACGCCCCGAAATCCGTATTCTCATCCTGCAAGCCCTCGACATTCACCGTCAGGGTTGGCTGCCGATCTGCATCGAGGTGGTAGCCATATTCCGGGGTCAGGCCGGTGAGTGATGCCGCCAGGGCGCTGGGGCCGCCTTCGCGGTTGGAGCGCGCGCCTAACACCGAGTTGGCATAGCACACCGCACTGCTCTCTGCCCAAGCGATATGCTCGCCAAAATGGGGCGTATTCCCAATCAGATAAGGCGTGCAGGTCGCCGTGGTAATGACATTCATGCGAGCAAAAGCATCCAGCACACGCACCTGGTTTTCGGCAAATTCAGCGCTGATGCCCAAATTCTGCCAGTTTTCCATATCCATCCCGGCGGGGTTAAGTGTGGTCAGCACGCGGGCGCGCCCGTTTCCATTTGCCATCTCATCGAGAAATGCCAGCCCGGCCTCGCCCAAATTAGCGTAACTGACCCCTGCAATCTGTACCGATGTTACCGGGATCAGGCGCTCGGCGGCGTAAATCCGCCCCAGCATGGTCAAAATTTCCATCGCTTTTTGCGTGGCGCGTCCCTGTGCGCCATCGAGCATGGTTTGTTCTTCGTTTGTCAGTCGCATATATTACCTTGAGTTCCACCACAGAGAAAACTTCGTGTCCTTTGTGTCTCCGTGGTTCATTCCTGCTTATTCAGAAAGCGGCTCAGGTCAACTTGCGGATATTCAACTTTCTCATAATGCCGCCGCGCCTCACCAAGCGGCGCTGTCAGATCAAAACCAATTTTGGTGGTGAATTTTGTGCCCGCTTCCGCACTGGGGTCTAAACTGGAGCCGGGTTCGCGGTCAAGTTCCACCAGATCACGGTCACCCTGGAAACGCGTTGCCATTGCCCATTCCACTTGCAGCGGATCGTAAATATCCACATCGGCATCCACTACATAAATATGCTTGCACGAGCGATGCCCGGCAAATGCCGCCTGGATAGCTTTCTTGCCATCATCGGCGTGCTGCTTATCAATTTGTACGATGGCATGGAGCCAGGAACAACCTCCAGGGTTGATATTGACATCCATGCATTTGACCACATCATTGACCATACGGAAAATAGTTGGTTCGCGCGGCATACCCATCAGCAGCTTGTGTTCCAGCGCCCCTGGCAGCAAGGCGTGCCAAAGCGCGTCTTTGCGGTGCGTAATCGCCTTGATTTCAAAAACAGGCTCGTTACGGATCACATCCATCGTCTCGGTGAGATCAACAAACGGCCCCTCGGCATGGCGGCGATCGCGATACACAGTCCCTTCAAGCACAAATTCGGCTTCAGCGGGGATCATCAAATCTACGGTTTTGGCGCGCACCAGTTCAAGCGGCTGCAGGGCATTGGCGATGGTTAATTCGTCCACCCCCAACACCACCGAAGTAGCCGCCGCGGCCAGCACATTGGGCGGATTGCCGATACATACCGCCACATCCACCTGACCTAACGCCTGCAAATATTGGTCGAAGTGCCGCCCCTCTACCACGCGGATTGCCATCTCGGTCGACGAAAATTGCATGGCACGGTGAAAATCCAGATTCTGCCCGTAAACAGGGTGCTTGACCACAAATACGCCTGACGTAATATATGGGCCGCCATCGCTGGGAAAGTGCAGCGGTATGGGAATAGAATCCAGATTGGGCTTAAGATGTACCGCTTCTTGGCATGGGGCAAGGTCCTCACCCATCCCCCGACCCCCCGCCTCTCTCATAATTGAAAGAGGCGGGGGGTGTTCAATCGCCTCCATCAATGTTGGAATAATCTCGGCGACCGGAACACCAAAATAATCAGCAAAATCTTGCTTCGTGCAGAAGAGATTGCCCATCACCCGATAGGCCGACTCTTGCACATTCTCAAAAATCACTGGACGGGGTTCCATCTGCTTAAGTACGGCGGCAATCTCATAAACTCTCGAAATCGGCTCCGTGATGCGCACCAAACGGTTATGGTTTTCTAAAAATTCAAGATAATCACGCAACGACAAAATGAAACCTCCAAAATAGAACACGCTCTACGGTGCGCAAATTGGCGGCACAAGACCATTGCGCCCGCCGCACCAGGTACCGTCAATATCGAGGCGATCTGAAGTAATTAGCCCTTCAAATTGCTGTTGATTGGCGCTCATCGTCCATTGAAAATCGATCGGCTCATCCCAAACCAGGCTAAACAGACCGTCAACCTGCATTCCGTCTTCACTGACACGCCCGGTAACGTACACTAAATCCCCATCTGCAGGGCCGCCACGGGGGTAGAAGAAACCCAAAATTTCCGACCCTCTCTGTTCCACAACCAGCACTCCGGGGTCCACCAAGCGGTTGATAAACCAGGTGTTAGTGTGCATCCAGTTCCCCGACCAATCCGGCGACTGGGCCTGCTTCCCCTTATTCACTACCAACAGTACCCACATCAATGCCGCCGAGTTCCCGGTCTCATCCTGCAAACGCCAATGACTGCGATACACGCCGGGTTTGTCGGGTGCTTGCAACAATAGCGGAATATCCACCACTTCACCGGGGGCAACCTCGCCCAGCACCCCATTCCAGGCAGCACTGCCCAAAGTTGCTAAATCAAGCACCGGCTGTGATGGGTAAAAATACGCCCGCGCCAAATCGGGGCCATTCATCTGGTTTTCACTATCAAAAGCCAACCAAAAGCCCCCCCACTGCCAGGTACACGAACCCGTATTCCGAACACGCCAAATTTTCAAAAAAACTTCACCAGGATCAACGAGCGCGCCATCCGGTATGGTCACATCTTCGATAACACTCGCCTGATTACAATCTTCGGGAAGGGAGGTAGCGGTAGGGGGAGCCTGCGTAAAAGTAGGCGTGGCGCTGGGCGCAGACGGCATGCGTGTGCGTGTGGCTGTCGGGACGAGGGTTGGGGTGGCTGCCGCGGTCTGGGTGGATGCTGCCGTGAGGGTTGGTTCTGCAACCTGAACCCCCGGAGAACAGGCTGTTAACCCCAAGCTGATGGCAACGAAGAAGAAAAACCAGAATTTCATGCCCCCCTTTATACCATAGCGTTGTTTCTCGCGCAGGTGGGATGCACTTTGCGAAACACTTTCAATCAACGCGCCGGAAGAGAATTGCATCCCACACCTAAAGTTCGCGGCATCAAGCCACGCGATGGCGCGGATACGACCCCAGCACACGCAGATAGGCCGCTAACTCCCCCAAATGATCCAATGCCCGCTGCCCAGAGTGTGATGCAGCGTGGTCGGAAAAATCGATATAGAACATATACTCCCAGGGTTTGCCCTGAATGGGACGCGATTCAATTTTGGCGAGATCAATATCACGCAAGGCAAACACACTCAGCGCCTTGAATAAAGCGCCGGGCTGATTTTGCAGGCTAAAAACGATAGATGTTTTGAAATCCCCATCCGTAATTCCCGACGCTGTCTGTGCCGTTAGTGCCAAAAAGCGCGTGTAATTGGCCGGGTTGTCTTCCATGCTTTCTTGCAAGATATGCAAATCATAGACCTCAGCAGCGCGTTTGGAGGCTAGCGCCGCGGCGTGCTGATCGCCACTATCTTTAATCATGCGGGCGCTGCCCGCAGTATCTGCCTCAACAATCGGCTCGTATCCCATTTGACGCAAACGATTTTTGCACTGCGCCAGCGCCTGCGGGTGCGAATGCACCTGCTGCACATCGGCAAGCGTTGTGCCGGGCAGAGCCATCAGGCAATGGCTGACGCGCAGGTGATACTCACCCACAATCGTTAAATCGGATTCGAGCAACAGGTCATAATTACGGTGAATGCTGCCCGCCAGCGAGTTCTCAATCGGCAATAAACCATACTCGGCAGTACCATCGGTTACCGCGGCAAAAGCATCTTCGAAAGATGCACACGGCAGCGGCGTAATTCCCGCGCCAAAATATTCGAACGCTGCTAACTCGCTATACGCGCCCGGTTCTCCCTGAAAGGCAATTATTCGGTTCATAGGTGGTTAGTTTGACAATGTCATACTCGCGAAAAGTTTTCGAAATTAGGGGGTGGAAGTGGCGCTGCGCGCCACTCCCACCCCCTAATTTCGGGCTTCTTGTTTGTAATATGATAATTCACATTAGACCAAATCCATAATTTTTTCCGTCATTAGCGCAGTACTGAGCGATTTTTCACCCGCACGCGCCAGATCAATCGTACGATGCCCCGCTCGGATGGCCGCGTCTACAGCGTTTTCTACAGCCCGGGCTTCAGCTTCCATCCCTAAGGAGTGGCGCAACATCATCGCCGCCGAGACAAGCGTCCCAATGGGGTTGGCAATCCCCTCTCCGGCAATATCCGGCGCCGAGCCGTGGATCGGCTCATACAGGCCGCGCGGTTTTTCGAGTCGATTCATATCCTCACCCAGCGAAGCTGATGGCAAGTTGCCCATCGAACCGGTCAGCACAGAGGCTTCATCAGTGAGAATATCGCCAAACATATTCGTTGTGACCATCACATCAAAACTGGCCGGGCGGGTGATCAGATGCATGGTGGCTGCGTCCACGAGCAAGACTTCAAATTCCACATCGGGGTATTCGCTGGCAACCTGTGCTGCCACCTGACGCCACAAACGCGAGGAGTCGAGTACATTGGCTTTATCCACCGAAGTCACTTTTTTGCGCCGTCCGCGCGCCAACTCAAAAGCCAAGCGTACAACCCGGCGCACTTCACTCTCTGAGTAAATCATGGTATCGAAGGCTTCCCACTGACCGTTAACTTCCCTTCGCCCGCGCGGTTCGCCAAAGTAGATACCGCCAGTGAGTTCGCGCACCACCAGCAAATCCACGCCGTCAAGCAGATCGGGGCGCAGGGGCGAAGCGGAGAGCAAATCGGCCTGCGGCACAACCGGACGTAAATTGGCAAATAAGCCCAGATTTTTCCGTAATCCGAGCAAGCCTTGCTCCGGGCGCACAGCAGCGGTAGGATCATCCCACTTGGGGCCACCAACCGCGCCCAGCAGTACCGCGTCGGCCTGCTGGCAGGCAGCTAAAGTTTCTGCGGGCAGGGCTGTACCGAAGGCGTCAATCGCCGCCCCGCCGATCAGATATTCGCTTATTTCAAAGGTATGGCCGTATTTTTGCCCGACGGCTTTGAGTACGCTCTGAGCCGCGGCAACCACTTCCGGGCCAATCCCGTCACCGGGAAGTAATACAATATTCGCTTTCATGATTTTCCTTTTGAATATTCACCGAAAAGTGTCTCTAATTCGGACCTCCGAGATTTGACAAAATTTCGGAGATCTTTTTCAAAACACATCCCGCAATCTGCTTGTATGTATCACGTTTAAAGTGCTTTATGCCATTAAACATGCTACTTGACACACTTTATTTTTTTTGTAAGGCATATTCCATGCTATCAGCTAACGCGCGCCAGCTTGCTTCGATGATGTTGGTACTCGCGCCAACGGTACTCCAGCGGGCGTTATCGCCATTTTTGGTATCAATGAGTACGCGGACGTTCGCCGCCGTGCCGCTCTCGCTATCCAAAATGCGGACTTTGTAATCTGAGAGGTGTATTTCATCGAGGCGGGGATATAAATCTCTCAGGGCTTTGCGGAGGGCTTTATTCAATGCGTTGACTGGCCCATTGCCTTCAGCCGCCGTGTGGATAATTTCACCACCCACATCCACCTTTACTGTGGCTTCAGCAAAAACACCACGCCCCTGCCGACTTTCAACAATGACCATGAAGTCAATCAACTCAAAAGGCGGCTTATAATTTTCCTCTGCGCGCTGCATGAGCAACTGTGCCGACGCACCGGCCCCTTCGAATGTGAAACCCTGCGCTTCAAGGCTCTTGATCTGCTCAACGACCTTGCGAGCTTTTTCGCTGGTCATATCTACGCCAAATTCGTTGGCTTTTTCAACTACATTGCCACGTCCGGAAAGTTCCGAAACCAGCGTGCGGCGCTGATTGCCCACCAAAGTTGGGTCAATGTGCTGGTAGGAAAATTCATTCTTGAGCACCGCGGCTACATGGATGCCACCCTTATGTGCAAATGCTTTCTTCCCCACGAAGGGGTAATAGGGATTCGGCGGTTGATTGGCAACTTCGGCAACGTAGTGCGATAAATCGGACAAACGGGACAGATTTTCATCTGAGACGCAGCGGATATTCATTTTCAACTGCAAATTGGGGATAATCGTACACAGATTGGCATTTCCAGTGCGCTCACCGTAACCGTTGACCGTACCCTGCACCTGCACCGCCCCGGCGCGTACGCCAGACAGCGTATTGGCCACGCCGTTACCGCCATCGTCATGCGTGTGAATGCCCAACGGGGTTTCAAACAGCTCGCCCATCAAGATTGTAATCTCTTCCACCTCCCAGGGCAGCGAACCGCCGTTCGTATCGCATAACACCAGAAGATCGGCTCCACCTTCGGCAGCGGCACTCAGCGTTTGCAGGGTATATTCAGGATTAGCTTTATAGCCATCGAAGAAATGTTCGGCGTCATAGACAACTTCTTTGCCCAGCGCCTTCATATAGGCCACACTCTCTCGGATCATCGCCAAATTTTCTTCCAGGGTAGTTTCCAGCACATCGTAAACGTGCAAATCCCAGCTTTTGCCCACGAGAGTCACGACCGGTGTTTCGGCATCCACCAAAGCTTGTAAATTGGGATCGCCCTCTGTCGGGCTGTTTTTCTTGCGCGTCGAACCAAAAGCAGCTACTTGCGCGTTTTTGAACTCCATTTTGCGCACGCGCTCAAAAAATTCGGCATCTTTGGGGTTCGAACCAGGCCAGCCACCCTCGATATAATGCACGCCAAATTCGTCTAATCGGCGTGCAATTTTGATTTTATCGTTTACCGAGAGCGAGATGCCTTCACTTTGAGTGCCATCGCGCAGAGTCGTATCGTAGATTTTGACAGATGTAGACATGGGTATCTCCTAAATTTAATACTATGGGTTGAATTTGTTTCTTCGTGCGAACACCATCAACCGGAGATTCCCTGGGTGACGCGGTCATCCGTCACCCAGTCCACCTTCCTGTTCCACAAAAAATAATCCAATATATTCATGCTAAAAATCTCGGGCGGCTTCATAGGCCGCGATTTCCGCTTCGTGTTTCAACAAATAGCCAAGCTGATCGATCCCTTCCAGCAAACATGTTTTACTGAAAGTATCAATTTCAAAGGAAACTCTCTCTCCACCGGGCAGGAATAGCGTTTGGGATGCCAGATCAATATCAATTGTGACTGCCGGTGCTTCTTCTGTCAGATCGAAGAGCGAAGTGTGCGTCTCTTCGTCTACGACAATCGGTAACAGGCCGTTCTTAAGCGAGTTGTTCCTGAATATATCTGCGAAGGAAGTGCTGATGATAGCCCGAATCCCCCATCCAATTAATGCCCAGGGGGCATGCTCTCGAGATGAGCCGCATCCGAAATTATCACCAGCTAGCAAAATTTCTGCGCCCTGATATTCATCCTGATTGAGCGGAAAATCACGGTTGAGGCTGCCATCTTCAAGCTTACGCCAGCTATCGAAAAGCCCTTCTGCCAAACCATCCTTATTGACCACTTTCAAATAGCGGGCAGGGATAATTTGGTCTGTATCCACATCAGTATAGGGCAGCGGGATGATTTTGGAGGTTA
>JABGRQ010000137.1:402-8420 GCA_018648225.1 Chloroflexota bacterium | reverse complement strand
GCCGCAGCCGTAAGGGGGCTGGCGAGAATGGTACGCCCGCCTTTGCCCTGCCGGCCTTCAAAATTGCGGTTGCTGGTACTCACCGCGTATTGACCAGGCTCAAGTTCATCACCATTCATCGCCAAACACATGCTGCAACCGGCAAAACGCCATTCGCCGCCTGCATCACGTACAATTTTGTCGATACCCTCTGCTTCGGCGCGTTTGCGGATACTCTCTGAACCGGGAACAACCAGCAGGCGCAGCCCAGCGGCAACTTTACGCCCTTTCAGGATGGATGCTGCTGCTCGAAGATCGCTCATGCGTGAGTTCGTGCATGAGCCAATGAAAACCACATCTACAGGATGCCCTTTCAAGGCGCTGGCAGGTTTAAGGTCCATATAGCTGAGCGCCTTTTCAAGTGATGATTGCTGCGCAGCAGAATTCATGTTTTTCAGGCTGGGTATCCTTTCACTGATTTGGATCCCCATCTCAGGGTTAGTACCGTAAGTAACCATCGGTTCAAGCTTGGAGACATCAATGGTGACGGTTTTGTCGTAAACTGCGCCCGCATCAGAGGGAAGTTGCTTCCATCTCTCAACGGCGGCGTCCCAGTTAATGCCTTGAGGCGCATAGGGGCGTCCTTTGAGATAATCAAAAGTCGTCTCATCGGGGGCGATCATACCTGCTCGTGCGCCAGCTTCAATAGACATATTGCAAAGGGTCATGCGTCCATCCATATCGAGGGCTTTGACTGCATCACCCGTATATTCAAAGACATGCCCAGTGCCGCCACCAATGCCAATTTTGGCGATGAGCGCCAAAACCATATCTTTAGCCGTCACGCCAAAGGGAAGCTCGCCTTCAAAGCGAACTTCATACGTCTTTGATTTCGATTGCAGCAAAGATTGGGTTGCGAGGACATGCTCCACTTCGGATGTACCGATACCAAAGGCAAGCGCGCCAAATGCGCCATGCGTAGATGTGTGGCTGTCGCCGCAGACAATAGTTTTTCCAGGTTGGGTAAACCCTTGTTCTGGCCCGATCACGTGGACAATACCCCGTCCATCGCTTTCAGCATCGTAGAGGGTGATACCAAAATCTGCGCAATTTTTGGTGATCTGCTCAAGCTGAATCACAGCCATTTCATCCGCAGAATCAAAGCTGAGAGAAATCGTCGGTGTGGAGTGGTCCATCGTGGCAATGGTGCGCTCTGGGCGATGAACTTTTAGCCCTTTTTCACGTAAACCGCTAAAGGCTTGGGGGGATGTCACCTCATGAATGAGGTGTAAATCAATATAGAGTACGGAGGGCGCATCGTCACTTTCGGCAACAATATGCGATTCCCATACTTTTTCGTAAAGAGTTTTGGGGTGGCTGAATTGATTCATACGAACAAACCAGCCTATTTTTTTAATCCCGAGACATCCCATTTAGCAGGGATGGTACGCGGCTCAGGGAAGGTTTCCATGCGGTCTTCAGCATCGGCATCTTGTTGGGGGCCCTCGGCAGCCATCATCCCCGACATATCCCACTGAGATGGGAAAGTGCGCGGTTGAGGGAACTTTTCAAAGGCGTTTTCACGGGGGGCTTTTTTCTTTTCGGCCATGTTTCTTCTCCTAAATCATCAATAAAGACATGCTCACAGGATACACAAAAAATTAATTCGCTATACTGGCTGGCTGATAACCGCTTCAAACACTTCCGAACGCTCACGGGCAGCCAGCAGTTTATTTACTGCGGCCAAATAAGCTTTGACGCTGGCGGTGATAATGTCGGTATCCGCGCCGTATCCGCCAAATGTGCGCGCACGGGTGCGCCCGCTTTGGGGGGATGTGCGCCGCGGGACAGAACCGTTCTTCGCTTTCAGGCGCACAGTAACTTCACCCATAGCGTCAATTCCCTCGGTCACGGCGTGAATATTGAATTCCAGCAGGGTATTCGGAACCTTTATTATCTCATCAACGGCTTTATAAGCCGCATCCACGGGGCCGGTGCCAATGGCGGCTTGTATGTGCAACTCACCATCGGGGCCAAGTAAACGCACGGTAGCGGTTGGCAACCCAATCGTCCCGCACGCCACCTGCAAACCATCCAGGCTGTAGATTTCGCTGACGCGGTCCAGCAGATCTTCCACCAAAGCTTCCAAATCGGCATCCGTGATGGTTTTCTTCTTATCGGCCAATTCCTTAAAACTTTGGAACGCACGATCCAGTTCTTCGCCTTCCAATCCATAGCCTAATTCTTCGAGACGCACACGCAAGGCATGGCGACCCGAATGTTTGCCTAACACCAGGCGAGAGCGGTGCAAGCCCACCGTTTCGGGTTTCATGATCTCATAGGTGCTGTTATTTTTGAGCATCCCATCCTGATGAATTCCGGCTTCGTGGGCAAAGGCGTTCGCCCCAACAATCGCTTTGTTGGGCTGCACCGGCATTCCGGTGTAATTTGAAACCATGCGACTGATGCGCGTGATCTGCGTAGTGTCAATGCCAGTTTCCAGGTTATAAACCGGGTGGCGGGTTTTTAGCGCCATAACCACCTCTTCAAGCGATGTATTACCGGCGCGCTCACCAATCCCGTTCATGGTTACTTCGGCCTGACGTGCCCCAGCCTGAATACCTGCCAGCGCGTTGGCGGTTGCCAAACCCAGATCGTCATGACAATGCACCGACACAACCGCATTTTCAATCCCCGGCGTATGCTTCATAATCCCGGCAATTAGTGTGCCAAACTCTTCGGGCGTGGTATAGCCCACTGTATCGGGGATATTGAGCGTGGTCGCCCCGGCCTTGATGGCTTCACCCAGCACCAAATAGAGAAATTCTGGATCGCTACGTCCGGCATCTTCGGGTGAAAATTCCACATCATCACACAGCGTTTTCGCGTAAGCCACCATCTCGCGCACCTGATCAACTACTTCTTCAGGATCCATGCGCAATTTGTATTGCATATGGATGGGAGAAGTTGCCAAAAAGGTGTGGATGCGCGGTTTTTGGGCAGATTGGATCGCCCCCCAAGCGGCATCAATATCCTTTTGCGTGGCGCGGGCCAAACCACAGATGGTGGGTACGCAATAATCAGGTTCATCTACGCCCTCGGGCGGATTCCCCACTTCCACGGCGATGCGGCGCACACCTTCGAAATCATCCGGCGAGGCCGCCGGGAACCCGGCTTCGATTATATCCACACCCAGACGCGCCAGCCCGCGGGCAATCTCCAGCTTTTCAACGGAGGTCAGGGTTGCCCCAGGGGATTGCTCGCCATCACGTAGGGTTGTATCGAATATGCGGACGTAGTTCGGGTTATCATTCATAGTTTTTTATTACCATTGAAGGTTGAAGGTTACAAGGTGAACTTTCAACCTTCAACCAATAATTGCGAATCACTCGCCCGGCTTAATCGTCACCGGGTTGACAAAGGGCATCATCTCGCGCAATTCGGCGCCGACTTTTTCAATCAGATGATCTTGTTCGGTACGTCGTTTGGCATTGAACCAGGGACGGCCTTTTTGATTTTCTTCAATCCAGCCGCGGGCATAAGTGCCATCTTGAATTTCTTTCAACATCTGGCTCATCGTGTGTTTTGTTTCTTCAGTAATCAACTTCGCCCCGGCGGTATAATCGCCATGCTCAGCCGTATCTGAGATGGAATAACGCATATAGTTCATTCCGCCACGATACATCAAATCTACAATAAGTTTGAGTTCATGCAATACTTCAAAATAGGCCAGTTCGGGTTGATAACCAGCCTCCACCAGAGTTTCAAACCCGGCTTTGACCAACGCGGTCACGCCGCCACACAGCACGGCCTGCTCGCCGAATAGATCGGTTTCAGTCTCTTCGGAAAAAGTGGTTTCCAATACACCGGCACGCGTCCCGCCAATGCCATAGGCATATGCCAGGGCGTTTTCTTTGGCGTTTCCGCTGGCATCCTGGTATACAGCCACCAAACAGGGTGTACCGCCGCCTTCAGTGAAGACCTCGCGCACGCGGTGTCCCGGAGCTTTTGGCGCGACCATGCTAACATCTACGTCAGCAGGCGGGGCAATCGTCCCGAAGCGGATATTGAATCCGTGTGCAAACATGAGCGTTTTGCCAGCCTTCAAATTCGGGGCAATATGCTCCTCGTAAACCGCTGGCTGAGCCGTATCGGGGGCGAGCAGCATCACCGTATCTGCCCAGGAAACAGCTTCAGCAATCGGCTTGACGGCCACACCCGCGCCTTCCGCCTTCTTCCAGGAGGAACTACCTTCGCGCAATCCTACACATACGTCCACACCGTTATCGTGCAAATTCAAGCTATGCGCATGACCCTGTGAGCCATACCCGATCACTGCCACTTTTTTACCCTTAATCAATTCAGGGTTTGCATCTTTGTCGTAATAGATCGTTGCCATAAAAAATATCTCCACAAATTATTGATCACTAAATACTGCTAATGGCTCTTGCCATTCCCGTTTCCATGCGCGCCTGGTGTATGGCGCACACCTGCGGCCGTGCCACGCATCATGGCAACCTGACCGGTTCGCACCATTTCCAAAATGCCAATGGGGCGCAAAAGCTCAACCAAACTCTCAATCTTGTCTTCGGTGCCTGCAATCTCCACAATCACCGAATCGGGGGCTACATCGACAATTTTTGCCCGGAAGATAGAGGCCAGACTTGTGATTTCACCACGGTGTTCCGGGTCAGCTTTCACCTTGATCAGCGCCAAATCACGCGCTACCGCAGGTTGGTTGGTGACATCCTGAACATCAATTACATTGACTAATTTATACAAATTAGCTTCTACAATCCGCACATCGACATCTTTACTATCCATCACAATCGTCATGCGCGAGATGTCGGGGGTCTCTGTGCGCCCAACATTGAGCGATTCGATATTGAAGTTGCGACGGCGGAACAAAGATGCTACCCGGTTCAACACACCGGGTCTATTTTCAACTAAGGCAAATAATGTATGTTGCATGAGATTCTCCTTCCAGACAATTAGCGAACCGGTCGCCGGATCATATCGTCCAGGTCAGCGCCAGATGGTACCATCGGATAAACGGCTTCTTCTTTTTCAACACGGAATTCCAGCACAACCGGGCCGGGTGTTTCCTGAGCAAAAGTAAACGCATCAAAGACTTCCTCCGGTTTAGTCACCAGCCGGGCCGGAATGCCATGCGCGTCGGCAATCTTGGTAAAGTCAGGCCCGGTCATCGGAGTAGCTGCATAACGCTTGTCGAAGAAGAATTCCTGCCATTGGCGCACCATTCCGAGGAAGTTGTTATTCATAATCGCAATCTTGACGTTAGCGCCTTCTTGCATGGCAGTGGAGAGTTCGGCCTGCGTCATCTGGAAACTGCCATCTCCATCGATCAGCCAAACTTCTTTATCTTTGTGGGCAAACCAGGCTCCAATGGCAGAGGGCAATCCAAAGCCCATTGTTCCCGCGCCGCCCGAAGTCACCAGGCGATAGGGCTGTTCAAAGTGGTAATATTGCGCCGCCCACATCTGATGCTGGCCAACGCCGGTGGCTACAATCGAATCGCCATTGGTCGCATTCCACAAGGCGCGGATGGCGTGCGCTGTATAGAGTTTGCCATCATCCGGCCACGACATAATGCTGCGATCTTCGGCTTCAGCTTTCCATGCCGCGATTTGTTCCATCCATGCCTGATGCTCATACTCATCGAGCATGGGAATCATATCGGTGAGTACAGTCTTCAAATCGCCCACCAGAGGCACATCCACAGTAACGTTTTTATGAACTTCAGAAGGATCAATTTCTACATGAATTTTGCGGGCGCGCGGCGCGTAGGTGCGCAGATTGCCAGTCACACGGTCATCGAAGCGCATCCCCAGCGCCAGAATCAAATCCGAATTTTGGATGGCGTTGTTGGCATAGGCTTCACCGTGCATCCCCATCATGCCCAGGCTAAGTTCGTGCGAAGCTGGCATGGCACCCAATCCCAGCAGCGTCATGGTCACAGGAGTTTGCGTTTTCACAGCCAGCATCTGCAATTCTTCCATGGCGCCCGACATTAGCACACCATGTCCCGCCAAAATCACCGGACGCTCAGCTTTTTCAATCAGTTTGACGGCCTTTTCCAGATCAGTTACGGGGGCATGTTTGGGCGGTTTATAACCCGGCAGCGAAACTTCTTCGGGATATTCGAACTCGGTGACTTCAATTTGCGCATTTTTGCAAAAATCAATCAGCACCGGGCCGGGGCGGCCACTGCGAGCAATATGGAACGCTTCCCGCACCACCTGGGCGACTTCATCGGCACGCGTAATTAAATAATTATGCTTGGTAATTGGTAAAGTGATACCGGTGACATCTGTCTCCTGAAAGGCATCGCCGCCGATGAGATGAGAATGAACCTGCCCGGTGATACAAACCATCGGTGACGAGTCCATCATTGCTGTGGCAATCCCGGTCACCAGGTTGGTTGCCCCGGGACCGGAGGTTGCCAAAACGACCCCAACTTTTCCAGATGCGCGGGCATAACCATCTGCCATGTGCGCGGCGCCTTGCTCATGGCGAGTGAGCACGTGATGCACTGGATAATTGAGCATGGCATCATGCACCGGCATAATCGAACCGCCGGGATAGCCAAAGGCAACATCTACACCTTCGCGCACCATACATTCCCACAAAATTTCTGCGCCAGTTTTTTTCATAATTGCTTCTCCTCTTCAAAAAATGTCTTCGGTAATTCGGAATTCGTCATTCAGTGAGCATCCCAAATTACCCGTTTCCTTACTTACACCAATACAGCGCCCTGATTGGCGCTCGTCACCATACGCGAATAACGCCGCAGCCAGGAACTTTTGATATCGGACTCAAACGCGGGCAGTGCATCCAGCCGCGCCTGAATTTCCGCATCACTCAGACGAACGGCCAATTTGCGTTCATCCAGATCAATCTCAATGATGTCGCCAGCTTGCAGAGCCGCAATCGGGCCGCGCGCCGCCGCTTCGGGGCTGACATGCCCAATACAGGCGCCACGCGTCCCACCCGAAAAACGCCCGTCCGTGATCAGAGCCACCTGCTCGCCCAGACCCATGCCCATAATCGCCGAAGTCGGCGAGAGCATTTCTTGCATGCCGGGGCCGCCGCGCGGGCCTTCATAACGGATCACCACCACATCACCGGGCTGCACCTCATGATTCAGAATCCCGCGCATGGCTTCGTCCTGACTCTCGTAGATGCGCGCCGGGCCGTTGTGCTGCCTCATCGAAGGAGCCACACCACCAGTTTTGATAACCGCGCCATCGGGGGCCAGATTCCCAAATAAGATCGACAAGCCACCCAGAGCAGAGTGCGGACTCTCAATCGGGCGGATCACATCCAAATCGCGGATGCTATGCCCGGAGATTGATTCCCTCAACGAAGTCCCCGCCACAGTGGGGCGTTCTAACGATAAAGTGTTTCCTGCTTTAGCGATTTCATTCAAAATGGCGGGGACTCCACCGGCGCGGTGAACATCTTCCATGTGCCACTTGCCCGATGGGCTAACCTTGCACAGATGCGGTACCCGGTCGGCGACTTTGTTGATGCGCGCCAGGTCGTATTCGATCCCGGCTTCGTGGGCCAGCGCCAGGGTGTGCAGCACGGTGTTGGTGCTGCCGCCCATCGCCATATCCAGCGCGAAGGCATCGTCTATCGCTTCGGAGGTCACAATCTGCCTCGGGGTCAGGCCGCATTCGACCAAACTCAAAATTTGGCGAGCAGCACGTTGAGCTAACGCCTCACGCTCCTCACTCAACGCCAACGCCGACCCATTGAAGGGCAAAGCCAGCCCCAGGGCTTCCAGCAGGCAGTTCATCGAATTAGCCGTGAACAACCCGGAACAGGAACCGCACGAAGGGCAGCCATAATCTTCGAGTAATTTCAAACGAGCATCATCAATTTTCCCGGCTTTGTAGGCCCCCACGCCTTCAAAGACCGAGATCAAATCCACTACTTCACCATCGGGCGTGCGGCCCGCTGCCATCGGCCCGCCGGAGATAAAAATGGCAGGAATATCGACGCGCAGAGCGGCC
>JABGRQ010000137.1:0-392 GCA_018648225.1 Chloroflexota bacterium | reverse complement strand
CGCCATGCCGGGCACAATTTTGTCGCAGTTAGGGATGCAGACCATGCCATCGAACTGGTGCGCCTGGATCATGGTTTCGACGCTATCGGCAATCAGTTCGCGCGAGGGCAGGCTGAACTTCATGCCCTGATGCCCCATCGCAATACCATCATCCACACCGATGGTATTGAACTCAAAGGGCACGCCACCCGCAGCACGCACGGCTTCTTTGATCTGGCGGCCAAACTCTTGCAAATGGACATGGCCGGGAACAATATCGATATAAGAATTAACAATGGCGATGAAGGGTTTATCAAAATCCCCATCTTTGACCACACCGGTGGCTTTCAACAAAGAGCGGTGGGGCGCTCGCTCGAAGCCTTTTTTAATGATGTCAGATCGCATAATTTCTC
>JABGRQ010000136.1 GCA_018648225.1 Chloroflexota bacterium | reverse complement strand
TCGAAGATCCTTGGCCATTCTAAAACCAGCACTACCCTGGATATCTATGGCCATCTCATCCCGGTCATGCAAGAAGATGCTGCCCGGATCATGGATGAAATTGTGACAACGATCCAGGTTGATTTGGGGGAGTTGATCCAAACCGAAGCCTTAGACTAGCATCATACTTGCACGCAGTTGCTCGCCAATTGCTCGCAGAAACAAAAACCTGCCGAAAAGGCAGGTCTCAATCCCCTATATATGGGGGTGGCGGTGCTTAGCACCGCCACATCTAGTGCGCACCCGGAGGGACTCGAACCCCCAACCTACTGATTCGAAGTCAGACGCTCTATCCATTGAGCTACGGGTGCAACAGGGCAATTATATCCCAGAAGAACAGTCCGTCAATAAAGCGTCTTTCAGGATCGCTGCTTTCATAAAGTCGCGTTATTGTGCAGCAAATTTCTGGTCAAATAATTCGGCATCGTAAGGCGCTTTGCGGTTGGGGCAGCTTTCTCTTGGGCACAGTTGACAGCTCGCAAAACTACTCTCGGTTTCAAAACGAATCCCTGAAACCGTTTGCCCGGGTACCATCAACAAACTGTCCAACAGTTCCACGCCAATCGTGTTCTGCGTATTGCCCAGCATCTTGAAGAGCGGAATTTGCGCTTGTAGCGGCCAATCTTCCAGCGAGCCGGGATTCATGGTGGCTGTATGGCCGAGATTGTACGATTCGGTCAGGTGTTCTTCGAGCGCGGTTCTTGCTGATTGCAATGCAGCATTACTGATCGTATCGGCGTAAAACTGCGCCAGCATATCGCTAATCGAATGCTGCCATTCGTGCAGCTCGCGCCCGCAGGTGGCGATATACAAAAAGCAACGCTGGGTGGCTTCCAAATTGACCCGTAGCACCCGACTGGTCAGGATAGTATCCCCAATCGACACACTATCTTCTGTTTTCGCATCAATATAGCCGATGCGATAGATGGCTTTCGGGCGGGCAATTTGGCGGGCTTCATCCAGCAATTGGATCAACTCTTTTTCGCTGGAACGTCCGGGGCGCACGCGCAGCCTTTGCGCCAGTTCGTCGTAGTCGGGTTCAAAGGAAATGTTGTCGAGTATCAAAGTATCCATAGGGTCCTTGTGTGGGGCTGACGAAATCTCGCAGTATAATAACAGCAACCCCAACCAGGAGCAATATCATGCCGAAACCACTTTTTCATTGGTCGCCTGAATTTTACGACCGCTTATCCCGAAACTATGATCGTTTAGCGCGCATCTTTTTTTCGATTGGGGAAAAGGGTAAACAGCGAGTTGGCCGGAATCTCCCCGCGGGCCGCATCTTGGATATTGCCTGCGGCTCCGGGCGGTTGCTCGCAGACTCCTTTCGGGTGGATCGCACCTGTTTTGGGGTGGACTCCTCCCGGGGGATGCTCACCGAAACCCGGCGCAAAGTGCCGCGTGTTCATCTTGTGCAGGCCAGTTTTGACGCTTTGCCTTTCGCCCCTGAAACTTTTACAACCGTCGTCGAAACTAACGCCGTCAGTGGGGTGGAAACCGATGTCGGGCAGGTACTCTCTGAGATGGGACGGGTTTGTCGGCTGGGCGGTGAAATCCGCATCGGCGACTATGCCAAAGCGCCCAAAGTATCGGCGTGGCATCAACTGATGGAGTGGTTTGGCGAACTCTTTGGGGATTATGCCCACGACTATGCGGTGATATTGCGTTCAATGGGTTTCGAAATCACGGTTGAGTATTTGGGCCTGGACGGCATGTACCAGTATGTGCGTGCGCGGAGAGTACGATGAATATTTACTTTGCCTGTTCAATCACTGGTGGGCGACAGGATGCGGAAATTTATCGGATTATGGTTGAAACTCTTCAGGCTGATGGACACGATCTTCCCTCGGCGGTATTTGCCGTGCCCAGCCCAGGGGGTGGTGAATCACACATGGAGCCGGAAGTTGTTTACCGCCGCGATGTCGCCTGGATTGAAGCCTGTGATGTGCTGATTGCCGAAGTCAGCACGCCTTCGCATGGCGTAGGCTACGAAATTGGGTACGCACTACATCTGGGAAAACCCGTTCTCTGCCTGCACCGCGAAGAAAAAACGGTTTCAAAGATGCTCACAGGGAATCCGGATACCTTATTGCAAATGATGGGTTATGCCGATGTTGAAAATGGGGTCGCAACAATGCGCGCCTGTTTAGCCAAAATACTCACTGAAAGCGCCGAAAATTAACGCTGCTAACATCAATTACAGGGTGTTCAGAAGCCAATGCCCAAGCAATACCGCTGTCAGCGTGACGGTGATATTGTCAGAATCTCTGATGGGGAGTGACTCTACGAGTGTCCCGGCGATAGCAATAATACTGATGGGTAGCACGTAGGCGCTAAAGGGGGCAGGAAAAACCCCGAGCATAACAAAGACCCACACCACCCCCAGCGCGAAACTCCAGCCGCCGAGCAGCATCCCCAATGAGCCTAGCCACGATTTGTCCTTTGCCCAGGGGAGTTTGGCCTTTCCCCAGCGACGGCCTACAATATCGGCCAGACCGTCGCCGCCACACATCAGCATCAACCCGATGATCCCGATGGGCGAATCTTTCCAGTAAATAACGGTGAGCACCACAAAGACGATGCCATAAAAGAGTGGGCCGCGTAAAATCTCGCGCCGGTCACCGCTGCGCGACATGGCCTGCACGGCGGCTTCATCTTTCATCACCCCCAGGCCAACCAGCGCAAATTGAGCTGTGATCGCCAGTGGAACCAGCGCCGCCAGATAGCGCGCCGCGGGCGCATCGTTGAAGAGCAGCCAGCACAAGACGAAAATCGGGCCGGTGCCCATGTGGATGATTTTGCGGCTGAGATGGCTGCTGATCCAGCCGCGGTGTGCGGCGAAATCATTAAGGCGCAACCAGAGCAGCGCAGCAGTGAAAGTGATGATGAGTGCGATATAGTTGTTATTGAGCATAGGTTTGTGAGGTGAAGGTTGATTGTTACAGGTTAGCAGGTTTGAAACTTTCAACCTTCAACCTGCAACTGATGAATTCTTACCACTCGCATTGAGCGGTCGAAACCCCTGCGTGTTTGCCGGACTCTTTATACATGGTCACATTGGTAAAAGGTTCGCCTAATATGCCGTCGTGGATTGCCCAGGAGCGCAGGCGGATGCTGTTGGCGGCCTCCGGCTGTCGGAAGGGTGTACTGCCATCCAGCAGAGGCAGCAGATCGCCGCCCGCCTGGAAGCCCTGTTCGATGCGTTCCATCAGGCGGCGGCCTTTTTGGTAACGAAAGCCATAGCGTTCGAAAATTACTGCGTTATGATAAAACAACGGCTCGGCGAAGTGCATGGTATGACCGAGTTCGCTGATGAAATTTTCAAAAGTACTGACCGCCGATTTGAGCGTATGCAACCCCTCACGAATCTGCCCCGGGGAGAGATTAGCGTTCATGGCCGCTATTTCTGCGGCCTGGTTGCGGTGTTGTGTGCCAAATTGGGTTGAAGTGCCATCGGGGAGCCGATCAATATCGTAACGCGGGGATGCGGGGTCGTTGAGCGTATAAAATAAAATATGAATTTGCCCGTTCATCGTATCGGTGAGATGCCCGGATAGGATCGGGTCTCGGAAACCGCGCTGATGATACAGGCTGATCTCGACGCTGCTGCTGCCGGAGGGGGCATCCAACACCATCAACTCATTGCCCTGCCTATCGCTCAGGTAGGGATTTAGCTGGAAGCGCAGCAATAATTCCGGGGGAATGATGCGGGCGTAAATGGCTCTTTTTTCGGGCTGTGGTAGCAGGTTGATCCCGCCGAGGGTGGATGGAATGGTCATAAGGTTTCTGGATAGAATAGCGCAAGGTTGTAAAGCCGTAAAAATTTGAGTTCTTTGCGCTTTCGTGTCTCTGCGCCTTTGCGTTGAATGTTAATACCCGCTCTGGCGTATTTCGCGCTCAACCTGCCGCTGGGCGTCGCGCTCGGCTATGCTCTGGCGTTTATCGTGCAATTTTTTGCCGCGCGCCAGCGCGATTTCCACTTTTGCGCGCCCATTCTTCAGATAAACCTTTGTGGGGATTACCGTTGTGCCTTTGCGCCGTACTTCATCCCAGAGCTTGTAAATCTCTTTTTTTTTGAGCAGCAATTTGCGCGGCCGCGTCGGTTCGTGATTATAGCGCGAAGCCTGTTCGTAGGGGGCAATGTGGGCTTCGAGCAGCCAGGCTTCTTCGCCATCCACGCGCACATAGGCCTGCTTGATGCTGATATGCCCGGCGCGGATTGATTTGATCTCGCTGCCTTGTAGTACCAGCCCGGCCTCGAAAGATTCGAGCAGGTGATAATCGT
Source organism: Chloroflexota bacterium (assembly GCA_018648225.1). Classification (NCBI taxonomy): domain Bacteria; kingdom Bacillati; phylum Chloroflexota; species Chloroflexota bacterium. The sequence continues at coordinate 49 of JABGRQ010000136.1, read as the reverse complement.
GCCGCGCTTTTCGGTTGGTTGCGATGATTTTGACATTCATATTGTTAAT
>JABGRQ010000135.1 GCA_018648225.1 Chloroflexota bacterium | reverse complement strand
CGCCATGAGCAGCGCGAAAAAGCCTGCCACCCAGCGCCAGCGGCGCAGCAGACCTGTAAGCAGGTCTTTACGCATGCCCTGGACGGTCAGAACAGCACAGAAGGCCAGCGCCCAGGCCAGGAGACCCCAGAGCAGGGCATAGGGCAGAAAGGCCTTGAATTCGCCGCCCAAGGTTAATTGCGGAGACAACGCCAGGGCGTCGTTAATCGCCGCCCAATAGCGCCGTAAGGCCATCGCTACAGGGGCCAGGGCATTTCCCAGCGGATCATTAAGTGTATTCACCTGAGCAGAGATAATCCCCTGAAGAAGCATGAAAAATGTAATAAAACCCGCGGGGATTACCGACCAGGGATAACGCTCCCTAAGCTCGCTGGCGCGCTTGTAGAGCAAAGCTGCCAACAGAAAAATTAATAGAAAAGAGATAATCACAAACGTGGGATAGCCTGAATCGATGCGGAAGTAGAACGCCGACAACTCCGCCAGGAATAACGACAATAGCAGCGTGACGATCAAATAGTATATGGTGTGCCCATATTTCCGGGCCAGGTGCGCGGCTCCGTGCCATACCAGCAGAAACGAGAAAGCCCCCAACCAGAGCATACTACCCACCAGGAGACTGTGCGGGAAAAAATTATCCAGCGTGGCGCCCCAACTGGCCCCGGATTGCAGTAATAAATCTACTTTCGTCGCTACGCTTCCTTGCAACCAGATCATTGGCGAAAGATAACTCACCAAGGCCGGGCCAAAATCGCGCAGCAAATTGGTAGCCAGATAAATCAGCGCAACGGAAATTAAATATAACAAAATCATCAACGCCGGATAGGCTAACCACGAATAACGCTGGAAAGCCTCCCGCGCCAACATCCGAAGGAAAAAAACCACGACCAACCCAGCCAAACATACCAAAAAGACGGCTTCGCCGCGTCCGGTGAGCTGCATGGCAACGCCAAAGTAGGCCAGCAATAGATCAATGGCGGCAACACTTACCAATAGCGCCACCCCGGCTAGAATCCATTTGCGCCACACATCAATGCGGCGGATGGGTTTATACGATTTTGATGAGTAGCTTGAAGTCATAATTCAACTCCACTTGCGCGCAATGCTCAAGACTGGCTTGCAGGCATGGTATCTCTGAATTTCAATTTGTAAGCTCGCTCACTGGTTTCCATCGGTTCCCAGCCCTGATCGCAGAGGGCGCGAAACATCCACCAGGCCAGGCGGCGGTACTCGTCCTCATCGTCCATGGCTGTAATCCGAATCACATGCACGATATCAGAGATGTCAGTATGGCGTGTTATATCCACCTTCTTAAGTTTTTGATATTGAACCGAACGATTGATAGCACGGATCACCATCTCCAGGGTCTCTGGATCGGTGCATTTGGCCTTCAATTCATCCTGCGAGGCCCAGATGTGGATGTACTTATAACGAATGACGTTCATACCCGATGGCAGCATAGCGGTAGCTCCTTGCAAATCCTGAACCAATCATACAACAGGATGGATTGGAATTCAACAGCAAGAGTTACAAGCCCGACAGTTAAACTGGTAGAATAGGGACTTGCCCACAAGGACAAACTCATGCCCCGCTATCTCATCCCTGCCAAAAAAACGCGCCGAGAAATCCAGGTTTCGAACTCACGCTTCATCGCCACCATCGCCCCTGCCTTCAGCGTGAACGAAGCAAAAGCATTTATTCAGCGTGTCAAAGATGAATTTAGCGATGCTTCACACAATGTTCCCGTTTTTATTATCGGGCATGGCGCATCGGTAACCGCGCATAGCAATGATGACGGCGAACCTTCTGGAACAGCAGGGCGGCCTGCGCTGGCAGTGTTGCAAGGCAGCGACCTGGGGGATGCGGCGGCTGTCATCACCCGCTACTTCGGCGGCAGCAAACTTGGCACTGGCGGCCTGGTACGTGCCTATAGCGAGGCGATACGCAGTGTACTTGAAGTGCTGCCGCGGGCAGAGAAAATCGCCACTTGTACCTGCCAGATCACCATGCCTTATGCCCTGTTTGAGCGCGTGCGCCTGCTCAGCGAGGCGCATCACGGCATCATCCGCAATGAAATTTTCGCCGCAGAAGTGACTGTCACAGCCGAATTTGCCACAGCGAAATTCGCTGATTTCCAGCAAGCCCTCAAAGAGCTTTCACATGGCAGCCTAACATCAAAGATCATCGCCACAAACGAAGCCGCCATTATGCCAGTGGGCAGCTTTCCAGATCATTAATCACCATAAATGAAATCAAAAACAACCACCCAAGATTTACGCACAATTCTCACCGATAAACCGCTGATCGGCTTGTTCCGATTAATGCACGACTATCGCTTGATTTATTTGATCGCCACACTTAGCCTGGGCGTGGCCGCGGCAGCCCGAACAGGGACTTATTACCTGCTAGGGCAATTCGCGGATAATATCATCTCGGAGAATGCCAATACCGATGGGCTGCCGCTGCTCGCACTTGGATTTGTAGGGCTGGCAGCCGTGACCGGAGCGTTTACCTTCCTCAGTGGAATGCTGGCAGCATATACATCCGAGAATATTGCGCGCCGGTTGCGCAACTTCATCTTCGACCACATCCAGCGCCTGAGCTTCACCTACCACGACCAGACCAAAACTGGCGAACTCATCCAACGCGCCACTTCCGATATTGATGCTGTGCGGCGATTTTTTTCCGAGCAGTTCATCGGCGCGGGGCGCATTTTTTTGCTCTTCTTTGTTAATCTGATTGCCCTGTTGCTGCTCAATTGGGAACTGGCGCTGTACTCGATTGTAATCGTGCCTTTTACGATCATTCTCTCGGTATTTTTCTTCAAACGTGTTTCAAAAGTTTACGAAAAATATCAGGAGCAAGATGCCGCCCTCTCAAATGTGCTGCAAGAAAATCTCACTGGCGTACGCGTGGTCAAGGCCTTTGCCCGCCAGAATTTTGAACGCGAGAAATTCGATAGCGAAAACTGGGAAAAATACCAGCGCGGCCGCCGTCTGCTAATGATGCACGCGCTCTATTGGCCGGTTTCCGATATTCTCACCGGCGGGCAAATGCTGGCGGGGTTCGTAATTGGGGCGCTGATGGCCATTCGCGGCGAAATTACGCCCGGAACCTATTTGGCTTACGCGGGCATGGTTATCTGGATTATCTGGCCGATTCGCAATATGGGCCGCCTGATCGTACAAATGTCTACCGGGATGGTTTCATTTCAGCGCGTGACCGAGGTCATCCGCCAGGAACGCGAACCCCTGGACACCGGCGACTACATCCCCGAGGGGCGTGTGCGCGGCGAAATCACTTTCAAGGATGTTTCATTTGCCTACGAAGATGGCAAGCCGGTGCTGGAGCATATCAGTTTCACCTGCGAGCCAGGTCAGATCGTCGCTCTTCTCGGCTCCACTGGCTCCGGAAAAACTACCATCGCCAATTTGCTGCCGCGTTTTTATGATTACAGCGGCGGCAGCATCCTGCTCGATGGGGTAGAACTCAGCCGTTATCCGCGTCAATTCCTGCGCAGCCAGATTGGCATTGTCGAGCAGGAGCCGTTCCTGTTTTCGATGTCAATTGGCGATAATATTAGCTACGGCATTGACCGCGCGGTCCCCGATGAAGAAATTATTGCCGCGGCCAAAGCTGCCGCGGTTCACGATTCAATTCGCCATTTCCCCAAAGGCTACGAAACGCTGGTGGGCGAAAAAGGCGTCACGCTCTCTGGCGGGCAGAAACAGCGCACGGCGATCGCACGCACGATCATTAAAGACCCGCGTATCTTGATCCTGGATGATGCCACGTCCTCCGTAGATATTGAAACCGAGGCCGAAATCCGCGCCGCTCTCGAACGCCTGATGAAGAACCGCACCACCTTCATCATCGCCCATCGCATCCAAAGCGTGATGATCGCCGACAAGATCGTCGTCCTCGATAAGGGGCGCATCATCCAAATGGGCACCCACAAAGAATTGCTGCAACAGGAGGGCACATATCAAAAGATATTCGCCATTCAAACGCAAATCGAAACCGAACTTGAACAGGAAATTGCTAACGCGTGAAATAATTTAACGCAAAGTCGCCAAGATGCGAAAAGGCAAAGGATAAATATAAAAAAACCTGCGCTGCTTTGCGCCCTTGCGTTAAAAATTTTCAACGGAACCAAATACAGTCATGACTACAACCACACACTTCGAAGAAGAAGAATTCTCCACAACATTTAACGGTCAAACCGTATTGCGCATCCTGAGCCAGATCAAAGAGCATTGGCTGTGGGTAGTCGGTTTTGTGCTTATGATCATGCTCGTCTCATGGCTGGATTCGTATTTCACGTTTCTAAGCAAGCGCATGATCGACGAAGGCATTATTGCAAAAAATATCCCGGCGCTGAGCAGCATTGCCACGCGCTACGGCTCCCTGATTGTCTTGCAAGCGCTGGGCGTTTTTGGCTTCATCTATCTCACCGGTGTGCTGGGCGAACGCGTGCGCTACGACCTGCGCAAAAAGTTATTTGCGCATCTGCAAGAACTCTCGTTGAGCTATTACAACCACACCCCCGTAGGCTGGATTATGTCGCGCGTCACCTCCGACGTGGAGCGTGTTGCCGAGTTGGTCACCTGGGGGCTGCTCGACACCACCTGGGGTTTGATGAATATCATCACAGCCACTTATTTTATGATGCGCATCAATTGGCGGCTGGGTTTAATTGTCTTCACGCTCATTCCCGCGCTGGTCATCATCGCCGGGCGCTTCCAGAAGAAAATCATCGTTGAGTTTCGCAAGGTACGCAAAATCAACTCCAAAATCACTGGAACCTACAACGAAAATATCACCGGCGTGCGCGTGGTAAAAGCCTTTGGGCGCGAAGCCCGAAATATGGATGAATTCGGCGACCTCACCGGCGAGATGTACCGCGCCGGGTATCGCGCCGCCTGGCTCTCGGCGCTTTTCCTGCCCACTGTGCAAATTATCAGCGCCATAGCCCTGGGCAGCATTGTCTGGTATGGCGGGCTTCAGGCTTCGGTTGGCGGCATGACCATCGGGGGGATTCAGGCTTTTATCTCGTATATTGTTTTTATGATTTGGCCGATTCAGGAAATGGCGCGCGTCTACGCCGAGATGCAGCAATCGGTGGCTTCAGCGGAACGCATCTTCTCGCTGCTCGATGCTACCCCGGAGGTGGTCGACAAGCCCGAGGCGATTTCACCCCCCAGCATTCGCGGCGACATCCGCTTTGAAAATGTGGATTTCTACTACGATGATAATGAAAATGATCCCGTGCTGAAGGATTTCAATCTGCACATCCGGCAAGGCGAAACCATCGCTCTGGTAGGACCAACCGGCGGCGGCAAGACTACCATTATCAATCTGCTGGGACGCTTCTTTGAACCCTCGCGCGGGCGCATTCTGTTCGGCGAACACGATTATAAAGATTTCACCCTGCAATCTATCCAATCCCGTTTAGGGGTAGTCTTGCAAACGCCGCACCTGTTCTCCGGCTCGGTAATGGAAAATATCCGCTATGGCAAACTGGACGCCAGCGACGAAGACATACTTGCCGCCGCCAAACTGGCAGGGGCACATGAATTCATCGAAAAATTCGATAAGGGCTATCTGGAAGAAGTCGGCGAGGGGGGCAATCTGCTCTCGGTGGGTCAGAAGCAACTCATCAGCCTGGCACGCGCCGTCCTGCGCAAGCCGGAAATCTTCATCATGGATGAAGCCACCAGTTCGGTAGATACCCTCACCGAGGCGCTTATTCAAAAGGGCATGGAAAACCTCATGCGAGGCCGCACCAGTTTCGTGATCGCCCACCGCCTATCCACCATCAAGCGCGCCGACCGCATTCTGGTCATTGAGGCTGGTAAAATTGCCGAAATGGGCACCCACACCGAATTACTACAAAAATGCGGGCATTATTATCGCCTGTATACTTCACAATTCCGTAGCGAATTGGAGCGCGA
>JABGRQ010000134.1:12644-14610 GCA_018648225.1 Chloroflexota bacterium | reverse complement strand
GGGTACCAGTCTACCGGATTGGTGGCATGTTGAAGCAGATAAGGGGAATTTTCGTGGGCTAGTCGGTTGGGCATTTATGGATTCTCCTTGCGAGATTGGCATGTATTATACTGGATGCCGCGATGTGCAAAAATCTTTCGATGCAAACATTGAAACCGATTTGTTGTGTTGAAACGTAGCAACGTATCTTTCCAGGAGATTATGCGCTAAAATAGAATCAAATTCTATCTTCGTAGCGGAGTGGGCAATAGCATTGACGTAAGAATCTGAAGTTTGCGATATTCTTGTGGCTTGCATAAACCGGAGATGTTTTGTAAATGAACGTTGGTATGTATCAAAGTATAATTGAACAATCTCAGGATGGGATTGCGATCTGCGATGAAAATGGGGTCATGGTGGTCTGGAACCGCGTGCTGGAACGTATCACTGGTGTTCTCGCCGATGATATGCTCGGGCAGAAGGTTTGGGAGATGCAGTTTACACTTCTTCCGGATGTCGAACAGACTCCGGCACGCCGGACCCAATTAAAAACAGATTTGACCGAATTTTTACGAACCGGCAAATTGCCTGATGCGAATCAGTTAATTTCCAGAGAATATATCCATCCAAATGGCACCCGATTGTATGTCGAGGGAATGATCTTTCCCATTCGAACCGAATCTGGCTATATGCTTGCCAACTTCGTTCGCGATATTTCCGAATATCAACATACCCAAATGGCGTTGAGAAAAAACGAGCAGGTATTGCAAGAATACGCCAAACAGCTTGAAGCGTTATTTAGCGCCAGTTTAACATTTGCACATCTGAGTGAGCCGCGCATTGTAGCCGAAAATGTGCTTGCGCTGCTTGAATCCCAAATGGGGTATCGCCGCGGGGCGATCGTGCTGTATGATATCGAGACCGGAAAATTTCAATTATTAGCTCATGCGCGCATGGGGTTGGCAGAGCAGGAATTTCTCGATGAAATTGTAAAAGTGCAGCGTTTCTTCGAAATGGAAAGCGGCATTACGCGTTGGGTTGCCCTGAATGGCGAGGCAGTGCGCCTGGGCGATGTCAATGCCGACCCGCGTTATCTGTGTGCCGATCCGGCTATCCAATCCGAATTGGCGGTTCCCTTGCAGGTTGGCGGGGAAACGATTGGCGCGATAAATGTTGAAAGCGAAACCCCCGACGCCTTTGATGAAAATGACGAACGCCTGCTCATGATTTTGGCAAATCAAGCTGCCGTCGCCATTCAAAATGCGCGTTTGTTTCTGGATACCCGGCGTCGAGCCGACGAATTGGCTGCCATCAATGTTTTACGCCAGCGCGTCAGCCAGACAATATCATTGGAAGAGTGTGCTGCCGTGGCAACCCAAGGCATACTGGATGCGACACGTGCTAACGTTGGATTTATCATGCTGCTCGAAGGGGATGATCTGGTTCCGATTTCGGTTCGGTATCGGGATTTTGAACGCACTTTTGATGATTTGCCTACGCATAAAATCGGCCAGTGTTTGTGTGGGTTGGCGGTATCCGAAAAAAGGGCGATTTATTCTTGCCCAATTGATATGGATGAGCGCTGCACCTGGAATGAATGTAAACAGCTAGGCTTGCGCTCTGCCGCTGTGGTGCCGTTAATCCGAGGGGATCAAGTATTTGGGATCGTGGGATTAGGGTCTGAATCTGAACATCATTACGAGCGCCACGAAGAATTTATTGAGACACTGGGCAGTGTAATCGCGAACGGCATGAATAACGCTTTGTTATTTGCCCAGGAACAGCAGCGTTTGCGCGAAGCTGAAGTGCTTCGACAGGCAGCCAGTTCGATAACGGCCAGATTAGATATGAAGGAAGTACTGGAAGGCATTCTGGATGGGTTGGCAGTAGTGATTGCCTACGACAGCGCAGCCCTGTTTTTAAGACGTGAAGGTTACTTACATCTGCTTGCCGGGCGGGGTTTTCCGGACTCGACGAAATTGCTGGG
>JABGRQ010000134.1:2885-12544 GCA_018648225.1 Chloroflexota bacterium | reverse complement strand
GGATGATTTATCGATTTTGTTTGATGTCAGTCAATTGCTGGCCTCTACTATGCAGATGGAATCCGTCCTCCAATTGATTGCGAAATACGCTACCCAGCTTCGGGGTTTAGGCAGTGGGGCGATCTATCTTATCGATGAGGAATCTTTGTTTTTAGGCGCGACAACACCGCCTTTGCCAGAGAATTTCCCGGCAGAGTTGCGGCGTGCAAATCTGGCCGAACATCCTCATATTGCCAAGGCGCTCTCATCTCGGAAACCGGTGATTATTGCAGATGTATCTGAAACGAGTCTGTCAACGGCGGAATGCGAGGTTGTTGAACTCAGGTCGTTGTGTTCAATCATTTACATTCCCTTGCTGGCCGGTGCGCGGCTTGTGGGTGCTTTGATTCTGGCATCTACAAATGGCGTGCGTGAATTCTTACCCGATGAAATTGAGATGTATCAAAGTCTGGCAAACCAGGCTGCCCTAACCATCGAGAATGTTCGTTTATACGAGGCATCCCGACACCATGCCTCCGAGTTGGAAAAACGGGTCGCGGAACGGACCAAAGAATTGCAAACCCTTGTTAATTTGATGGCCGGAAGAGAAGTGCGCATGGCTGAGTTAAAAAAGACCATCAAAAAATTGCGCAAACAATTGGTTGATGCTGGTATGGAGCCTATTGCCAATGATCCGTTATTGGAACCCGGTTATTTTGACAAAAAAATCCGAGATTAGATCGGTTTGTGCTATTATGTACGAAAGCTGAGTCAAGCGAAAAGATAGTGGAAGGTCACAAATGAGCGGAATCCGGTTCTCACCAGATTTGGAAGCCATGCGGCAGCGGATTGCTGAGTTAGAGAGGAAGAGAAGTGTGTGTCAGCGGGATGAAGAATTGCAGGCCGCTCAATTGCGGCTGATTAAATTTGCGGATGACCATACCGTAATCCAACTATTACAAAATTTCCTGGACGAAGCCGAAAAATTAACCAACAGCGAGATCGGTTTTTATCACTTTGTTGAAGCCGATCAAAAAACGCTGGCGCTGCAGACCTGGTCAACCAATACTCTGGCGCATTTGTGTAATGCTGATGGTGTGAGTTTGCATTATCCGATTGAGGATGCCGGAGTGTGGGTGGACTGTGTGCGTAAGCGTAAACCCGTTGTCCATAACGATTATGCCAGTTTGCCATATAAGAAGGGACTTCCCGAAGGCCATGCACCGATAGTGCGCGAACTTGTCGTCCCGGTTTTCCGCGGGGAGAAAATTGTCGCCATTCTCGGCGTGGGCAATAAGCCCACAGAATATGATGAGTACGATATTAGCACAATCCAGCGGTTAGCTGTACTGGCATGGGAAACAATTGACCGCAAGAAAGCGGAGAATGCGTTACGAGAGAGCGAAGCCAAGCTGAGAGGCGTTTTTCGGGTGGCGCCGATTGGTATTGGTCTGATTGCTGAACGAGTATTTGTCGATGTGAACGAGTGCTTTTGTGAGCTGACCGGATATGCCAGAGATGAACTTCTTGGGAGGAACACAAAATTTCTATATAGTAGTGATGAGGATTACCAGTCAGTTGGCGAGGAACAAGCGCGCCTGATTAGCGAAAAAGGAATCAGCGCAGTGGAAACGCGCTTTGTGCGCAAGGATGGAGAGATTATTCATGTTTTGCTGGGTTCAAGCCCGCTTGATTCGGCTGATTCGACAATCAATTTTGCCACGACAGCGTTGGATATTACCGGGCGAGTGCTTACAGAAGCAGAGTTAGCCAGGCATCGCGATCAACTGGAAGAATTAGTCGCCGAACGCACAACCCAACTTCAGGAAGAGATGGACAAACACCGACAAATTCTCAGTCTGATGGCCGGGAGAGAAGTGCGTATGGCTGAGTTAAAAAAAGCTATCAAAAAATTGCGAAATCAATTGAAAGATGCCGGTCTGGAACCCATTGCCAACGATCCGTTATTGGAGCATAATATTTCGTAAAGTATGCTTGACCCTTTCGAAATTTCCCCTTTCTGACAAGCGCCTGGCCCGCTACTTATTCCCCAAATTCCAGGTCAAAGTCAAGTTCATCGTTCCATTCATCAGCCGTTTCAATGGTGATTTCACTGAAAATTCCCACCTGATTGGCGTTAACAAAATGGCGCTTGACCAATTCCAGCATCGCCAAAAATGTGACCACAACATCCAAGCGCGAACGATTTTCTCCGAGAATCGCCCCAAAGGTGGCTCGTCGGCTGCGCTTCAGTAGTTGGACGATATGCCCTATTTTTTCGCGGATCGTCACTCTTGGCGCTGAAACTACCTTCCCGAGGGGCGTTCGATTATCAACCTGAGCAAAGACTTCAACCGCTAAGTTGTAAAGATCGTTCAGGCTGAAATCGCCAAAATCGGCGCGCGCCGGAAGTGTGGGAGGGGCTGCCAGGCGCAAGTAGGTGCGCAAGCCTTCAGATGCGCGCGCTTCAAGAATATTAGCAATTTCCTTATAGCGTTTATATGCCAAAAGTTGCCGGGCCAGCGCTTCGCCAGGGTCTTCTTCGCCATCCTCGCGGGCGGGTGGGCGCGGCAGCAACGCCTCAGATTTAATTTGAAGCAATTTTGCAGCAATCACCAAAAAGGCAGAAACATCTTCGGGCGATTGTTCGGGCATGGCGCGAATATACGCCAGATACTGGTCTGTCACCTGTGCCAGAGCTAGTTTAGTAATATCGAGTTCAGACTGTTCGATCAATTGAAGCAGCAAATCCAGCGGCCCTTCATAAACCTGCGTCATAACCTGATAGCTGCCAATTTGCTGGGTAGCAAAGTCAAATTTCATACCCGTGATTATACCTGACAATTACACTTTGCCATGCTATACTTCCCCGCAGAAAGCAGAAATGTAGTGAGCAATGAAATTGATTTATCCCGGGAGTTGAAGTTATGAGTGCCCTTTGGAAAGAAGTTGTTGCCGAGTGGCGCGGCGACACCACCTTTATCGGGAAAAACTTGGTAGGCGGCAGCGTCCAAATGGGTGAGTTGGATGGGCAGCCGGGCATCTCTCCGATGGAGTTATTGCTGACCGGATTGGCAGGCTGTACCGGTGTGGATGTAGCGCTGATTTTAGGAAAGAAGCGCCAGCCTTTGGATGACCTCCAGGTGCGCGTACGTGGAAAAAGGGCCGATCAGCATCCCAAAGTGTATACAGAAATTGTGATTGAGTATTGGCTCTGGGGGGAAGGCCTGAGCGAAAAAGCGATTGAGCAAGCCATTGCACTTTCTGAAGAAAAATACTGCTCGGCCAGTGCCATGCTCGGCGCAAAGGCGCAAATTATTTCTTCCTATCGCATCTTGGCCCCTGGTGAATCAATTCCAGCGTAAGCTAGAAATATCGAATGTAACGGAATGCGCCTTTTTGCATCTAACCAAACTGTATGTCGAAAACCCCCGCTGTGATTTCACAGCTATACTAAAATCTGATTATTCGATCAGGAGGACATAATGATTAACGAACCGATCCATGTTACCGATGCCGCTTTTGAGAAGTCTGTTTTGCAATCCGAGCTTCCGGTAGTGGTTGACTTTTGGGCCCCCTGGTGCGGGCCGTGCCGCATGGTTGCGCCGATTCTGGATAAACTTGCCAAAGAGTACGAAGGCAAAATCGTCGTAGCCAAAGTGAATACGGATGAAAACAATGAATGGGCGATGAAATATGGCGTTCAGGGCATCCCCACGATGCTCTTTGTGGCCGGTGGAAAAGTAGTTCACCAACAGGTAGGCGCCATGCCAGAGCCAACGCTGCGCAATGTGCTGGATCAATTCTTGAACGTGGTTGCCAATCAGGCTGCCGAATAATTGTTTTTAATTAACACAAAAAGAGCATGAACCGCTTTGCGGCTCATGCTCTTTTTGTGTTAGCTGGATTCACGTTGAATATCGGCTCCCAGGCCGCGTAATTTCTCCTCGATACGTTCGTAGCCCCGATCGATCTGGCCTATATTGCGTATCTTCGAACGCCCATTGGCAGCCAGGGCGGCCAGCACTAATGCCAGACCGGCGCGAATATCCGGGCTATCCACCGTTTCGCCAATTAATTGCGTTGGCCCCTGGACAATGCAGCGATGTGGATCGCACAAGACAATTTGCGCGCCCATCCCCGTTAGCTTATCGGTGAAATACATGCGGCCCTCATACATCCAGTCGTGAAAGAGCACCGTCCCGCGGGCCTGGGTGGCGACGACAATAGCGATGCTCATTAAATCTGTGGGAAAAGAGGGCCAGGGCATCACGTTAATTTTCGGGATGGCATCCCCGATATCAGGCTCAATTTCAAGAGTTTGCTCTGCGGGAACAAGAATATCCTCGCCATCCACTTCCCAGACCACACCCAGGCGGCGAAAGACCAGTCGCACCATATCCAGGTAGCGCGGCCCGGCATTGCGAATGCGGATGGATCCGCCCGTTACGACGGCTGCGCCAATAAAACTGACTACTTCAAGGTAATCGGGTCCGATTGTAAATTCTCCGCTACCTAATTTGGCAACCCCTTCAATGGTCAGCGTATTTGAGCCAATATTGCTAATTTTGCCGCCGAGAGTGTTGATCAGGTGGCAAAGTTCCTGAACGTGTGGTTCAGAAGCGGCATTGCGTAAAATTGTTGTACCCTGCGCCGTCGCCGCAGCCATGATGGCGTTTTCAGTAGCCGTTACGCTGGCCTCGTCGAGCAAGATATCGTTACCGTGCAAACCACCCTGCGCTGAAAAATGAAAAACGCGTTCAACACGATCGTATTCGATCTCTGCGCCCAGCGCTTCAAGCGCCAAAATATGCGTATCGACGCGGCGGCGGCCAATCACATCGCCGCCCGGTGGGGGCAGATGCAGTTCGCCGGTGCGCGCCGTCATTGGTCCGGCCAGCAAGATCGAAGCCCGAATACGGCGGCACTCATCCGGGTTGAGATCGTGTGTGCGCACCTCTTTGGCATGGACGCGCCAGGTATGATCGCCAATAGTTGTGATTTCTACCCCCAGGCTTGTGATTAGTTTGCGCATAGACAATACGTCCTGAATTTCAGGGACGTTATGCAAAATGACTGGTTCTTCGGTCAGCAGGCAGGCGGCCAGTAATGGCAGGGCTGCATTTTTATTTCCCGAAGGGATAACTTCGCCGTTGAGCGGCTTCCCGCCATGAATGATGAAGCGTTCCATGTTGATCTCCGTATCAATATTTATTTTTCTTGTGGTGTGGGCTTGTTTAGATTGACCTGATCGTAACGATGTCGCCATCGCGCAGTTTGAGCAGTTCGGCGGCGCTGTGCCGGTTGGCGGCAATTTCGATTAATCCAGTGCTGCCGATCAGCGCGGCGCAAGTTCCGGCTGGAATTTCGCCAAAGGTCTTGGCCCAGGGCAGGGGGCGGCCATCCGGGAGGTGAACGCGGTATTGTGCAGGGTTGATGTTTTGTTTGGGGGTTGTACTCGCCCAGGGCGTTAAGTGTAGTTGGCCTTCCGGGGTGTGTGTGAATTGGCCCAGGCTGGTCAGCAGGTTGCCAAAATGATCGGCATGCAAGATTTCGCCGTGGATGCTGCCTTCGAGGGTAATCTCCAGCCGGGGAGGGGGCAGCCTCACCGGGTTGGGCACTGCCGGGCCAAAACTCGAGGGGGATACCCCCAAAGAGGCGTGTGCCGCCGCTGGGCTGAAAACATCCCGCCCGTGGAAGGTCATCCCCGGGGATGTGAGCATATATTGGGGATTGGCTAATTCCCAGGCGGGGGAATCTTCGCTCATCACATAACTAAAGCTGCCATTATCCGGCCCGACAAATCGATAAGTGCCGTTGTCGGCGATGATTGCCCGGCGCGGCGTGCCGACACCGGGATCGATCACGCTGAGAAAGATGCTGCCCTTTGGGAAGAAATCAGCCGCCTGCCACAAAGTGAGCGCCGCGCGGCCGATATCGCCGGGGGGAATATTGTGGTTGAGATCAATCATGCGGGCTGCGGGGTTGATGCGGGCGATAACGCCTTTCATAATGCCCACAAAAGCATCGCGTGTGCCAAAATCGGTTAGTAAAACAATCGGGTTGTGCATGGCGCAGATTATACGATGATCTCGGCATTAGTGCATTATGCCTGTATAATATTTGCATGTTCTCAAAGATAATATTTTTTGCGTTGCTGGGCTGGGGCGGCGGTATGCTTGTTAACTGGCTTTCGGATATGTTGTGTTCGTTGCGTCTGGATTCGTTGCTTGCCGATGTGCCTTGTAAAGCCTGTGTGTTGCCAAAGCAATGGGGCGCATATTTTTCAGGGTTGCAGCGTTGCCCGCAATGTAGCCGATGGCGTGTTCGTTATTTTCTAGTAAATAGTGTGTTTGCGGGGATCAGTATTGGGCTGGGGATTGCGCCGCCCGAGGGGATGCCTTATGGGGTGGGCATGGCCTTGATGATTTTCTTCGGCGTGGTGACGGTGATCGATGTGGAGCATCGGTTGATTTTGCATCCAGTGAGTTGGGTAGGCGCGTTTATGGGCTTGGGGTTTGGTATTTGGTGGCGCGGCTTAGTGGCTACTTTGCTCGGTGGCGCGGCTGGTTTTTCTCTGATGTTGGGTTTATATTTCTTCGGCGACCTGTTTGCCAAATGGATGGCGCGTCTGCGCGGTGAAACCCTGGAAGAGGTGGCTCTGGGCTTTGGCGATGTGAATCTGGCTGGGATTTTGGGCTTGCTTTTGGGTTGGCCGGGGATTATTGGTGGTTTGGTGCTGGCAATTTTGCTGGGCGGCGTATTCAGTTTGCTGTATTTGGTGGGAATGTTGATTGTGGAACGGCGTTACCGGGCGTTTGCGGCAATTCCGTATGGCCCCTTTTTGGTTGCCAGTGGGGTGATTCTACTCTTTTTGCAGGATATGATGTGGGGAATATGGCCCTGAACACTAGTTTTCTATGAGGAAGCCAGGGGCGAATGTCATTCTGAGAGCCCATAGGGGTCGAAGAATCCCTGAAAACTTGATTGAAATATCCAGTTTTGTAGGGTTTTCTCGCCGCTGGCTCGAAATGACATTTGGAAAATACTATTGGAATACCGCAATTATTCCAGAAAATCTAATACGCGTGCCAGAACTTCCTCCGGGGTCAGAGCGTTGGTGTCGATGTGCAGATCGGCGTGTTGATGGGCATGCGCAAGGCGTTCGATTTGCTGTTGGTATTCCCTTTCGGTCCAGTTGAAATTTTTACGCGCCATTGTAATAAGGTAAGATACTTCGAGGAAAATCAGGATATCGGGATTTGTGATGTGCTGCCACATATTGGGGGCAAAAGAGTGTTCCTGGGCAATGTGGCGCACGCTGAAACCGCGTGCTTTCAATCGGCGGGCCAGTTCCGATTTTCCAGAGCCGCAAGCTCCTACGATTCCAATTCGTATATTTTTTGTATCCATATCTGCGCTGGTGGCGAGTATTCGGGCTGCCGCAACCGCGAATCAATATTTGCAGGATAGAGCGCCTTAGATTTGGCCGTTGTCTTGTGACGCGCGGCTGATTTCGCTGGCTCCCCCGAGGATAGCCAGCGCATCAGCCGCCTTGATACGTCGCTCGGGGCCAGGGTGATAATCGGGCGCCTCGTTTTGGCGGCGCAATAATACGACACTGACATCATAATCGCGCTCGATAGCCTCAACACTCAAGCCGTTGAGGGTTGATTGTTCTGTAACTTGTAGACTGGCAAGACAAAGCGACTGGCCTTCTACGGTGATGGGACGGGTCATATCCACGCCCGCGGCGGTGGCGGCAAAAATTGGCGAGGCCGTAGCCGAGGTACTGATAGCCTGAAAGCCAAACTGCTCTTTAAGTTCATGGGCAAATTCATCGTCGAAAATGCGTACCACCACACGGATATCTGGATTCAGGCGACGCGCTTTCATGGCAGTTTGCAGGTTCAGGCCGTCTTGTCGTGTGCAGAGAATGATCGCTTTGGCTTTGGCAACCCCGGCAGCTTCCAGCGCGATTTCGCGGGTACTGTCGTCTATCAGCACAGGGATGCCAAGGTCGCGCACGCGATTGACAAGGTCGGCCTTGGGGCTGAGATCAATCACCACCACGTCGCGCCCCAGCGAATGCAAATGCTGTGCCACGCGAACACCTAAATGACCCAAGCCTACTAAAACAACATGACGGTTGAATGTGGATGCAACAGCCATTTCCCACTCCTTGCCGCGGGCGCGGCGATTGAAAAAAAGTACGCCAAAATCAGCCACGCCTTGCGCCAGTATGCCAATACCAACGACGGGCATCAGAAAATAGAAAATCTGTAAATACCAGCTTTGAGGGAAATTGATTACCGGATTCAGGAAAACCAGGGTGAGGATATGATAAGCGGCGGCAGCCACATCTCCGATGGGTTCGTCGGCCATGCGCGCTAGATATTGATAAAACAATCCCCCACCATAAATGGTTGCGATGAATAAGGCCAGCGGCCATTGGAACTGACGAAAAAGCAGCCAGCTATCGCGCAAGCCCGCGCGTAATCTTCGACCCAGCAAGGATTTTGAGCGCCACCTCATGGCCCGAGTGGCAAACGCACTGTCATGCGTCGAATCATGACGCTGCTGTCATGGGTGGCCTCGTCAGGGGTTGATACAACGCGGAGAGCGACCACGCTAATATCATCTACCGGGCGGCCATTATCCAGCTTTAGCGCGTGTTTGAGCAGTGTGTCGGCGACAAATTGGGGAGAGGGGTCTTCGTCGTTATCCAGTGTGGATTGCAGGCAAGTTACCGCGTCCATGGAACGGCCATCGCGCGAACCGGCGTGGGTGATGCCATCGGTAAAGATGACCACGGTGAGGCCGGGCTTGAGTTCTACCTGCGTAATCACTGGGCGTGTGTTGCGATAAAATCCGATCGACTCGCTTTCTTCGTTGAGGATTGTAATTTCTTCATCGCGTGCCAGTAGAATGGGGGCCGGATTGTTGCGGGTGCAAACCAGCGTATTGCTCATCAGATCGGCAGAAAGAATATTGAGCGTGGCCGAAACCTTTCCGCCGCGCTCTGTATGCAGCGCGTCGGCTGCGGCGCGGGCTGCGGCTCCATCACGCACGCCCTCGGCCAGCAGCGAAATGATTTTACGCACAACAAACGATGAAACCCACTTGGCCCCTTTGCCAGAGCTTTGTCCATCCGCCATCACAACCGATACCCCGCCATTGGGACGCTCGATAACTTCCACGGTGTCGCCGCTGGTCGAGGTGGCATATTTTTTAACTTTAGAGACTGCGATTTGCACTTCCATGCCTGAATTTTACCAACAAAGTCGTTTCCGATGTAGATTGGTTTTAGGGTTTTCTGGCGCGGACGATGAGCAGCTTCCAGGATGCTTCGGTAATTTCCTCGACACAGGCTTCAAAGCCAGCCGCGGTGAAATATTCCAGAAAGCGATTGTTCCACGGGGGAGCCTGACCGGTGAACTTAAAGAGTTGGGCGGCGGCTTTTTCAAGGGGGCGTTTTCCGGTAATCCAGGCGCTGGGCAAAACCACAAACTCGCCGCCGGGGCAGAGTACGCGCAAGACCTCGTGGAAAGTCTCCGGGGCAAAAATGAACTCCGGGGGAAAGGTAGCCACGATCTGGTGGAATGAATTATCTGGGAAGGGGATGAATTGCGCATAGCCATTGACGATGCGCGCTGTGAAGTGAAGTTTGCGCAGGCGGC
>JABGRQ010000134.1:0-2785 GCA_018648225.1 Chloroflexota bacterium | reverse complement strand
GCCTATTCATTTTGAAAGCGTGAACTGATCCAGGCGCCGATATAGACGACGGCGGCAATGAGATAAAGACTCTTGATGCCCCATAGGATTGAACCGTATTCGAGCATCCCGCCAACCACCGCTCCGCTGAGATTCGAGGCCAGCGGTTGAGCGGTTTCTTTTGCCCGACGTAAAGCTTCGCTGAAAATGACTCCGGCGAAGAACAAGGGCAACGAAAGCAGGGTTGCGCTTGCGATGGCTCGCGGGGCAGGGGGGATTGCGTTGAGGCTATCCAGCGGGAAAAAGTAGGTAAACAGCAGGCTGGCAAACAAGCACACGTAACTAATGCTCATGTTAATTCTTTTTTGCGACAGCACAAAAAGATTGGCGCCCAGAGCCATACTCAGTACGCCTGAGATTGCCAAGGCGTTAACGAGCCAGGTTGTGCCAAATAACAAAGCCAACTCGGTGATGCTTTTAAATTCGATCAGCAAAAACGCGGCGCCCAACAGCCAAAAATGCCAGTTGGGTTTTAGCGCCCGCGGAAATGAGCGGGTGATCACCGTGAGGCTGAGTACCAGAATGAGGCCGATGGCCTGCCAATACGCCGCGGGGATTTTGCGGCTGCGCAGATACAGGTAGGGCCAATCATCTGTAGAAATGGGAATATCATTGTACTGGGTGTTGGGTTCCCAGCGGGTTAATTCGGTATCGCTAATATCTACAGGGAGTACACTCGCCACAAAGGTGGTGCCAATATCGCCGTAATAGACAAAAATATTCTCAGGCCCGAATACTTCGGCCATGATGCGCCCCAGGCGTTCATCGATCCAGGGGGTTTTTGCCCCGAAAGTGAGCGAAACCAGACCCCGCTCGGTGAGCAGCGCTTTGACTTGTTGCAGACTTTCAACGGTGTACACGAAGGAATCCAGGCGGATATTCGAAAGCCCGGACAAGAGCATTTGTGAATCGAGCAAGCCGAAAGAGATCAGATCGTAGCGTTGATTGCTTTTCTTGAAATAGGAACGCGCATCATCGACAATCGTGGTGACGCGTGGATCGCTATAAGGGTGTTCGGGGTGGAATTCTTGCCCAAAGGCGAGGATAGCCGGATCAATTTCGACCGCGTCAACGTGCTCGGCGCCGTTGCGCAGCGCCGCCGCGGCGTCGTTGCCCATCCCCGCGCCAACGATTAACACCTGATCGCCGGGAGGGTGGAGCCTGTACGGTAAATTATACGAATAGACCGCGTTTTCCAACTCCTGATTGGCTTCAGGGAGGCTGGCTAAAAATACCTCGGATAAATCCATTGCGGATTGGTAAAAAACTTGCTGGATGTTAAGCGTATACCAGGTGGTCACGGATGAGTTTTCTGCGCCCGTTGAGATGGTGCGCTCGATTAATTCGAGGCGATGGTAGGGCGACCATGTAACCCCTCGCCCGATATAGAATATCCCGGCCAGGGAGATGATGAATAGCGTGACGTCTTTCCAGGAAAAAGTGTGCTGCTGAATCCAGAACACGGACAGGCTGACAAGGGCCAGGCCAAACCAGATCATCGGTGGTGTTTGCAGATAGGATAGCAAGGCGAAAAGCCATATCCCGATCAGGCTGCCAAGCAAATTAGCAATATAGGCCGGAATCGGTGCGTGACGGGACATTTCTCTGCCTGTTGCCTGCCCAATGGGAATAAAGAGTAGCATTGTGAGCAAGAAGAAAACAAACACAACCCCCAGGAATAAGCCCAGCGCCAGCCAATACGAGAAATCGCCGGTGAACCACAGGAATTCATCGCCTCTCGAAGGATAGGCCAATGCACGCGGCGATAAGACGCGCCCGACAATGAAGACAAGGAAGACAAAGATTCCGAATAAGGGGGCAAAGGCCGATTGATAGTTCTGCTTTTTGCCGACCAGCCCAAAGCCCAGCGCCAATCCCAGGAAGGCAGCGAGTAGAGGAAGGTTTTTGAAATACGAGAAGAGCCGGATTTCGCCGGAAATCCATCGAATTACGGCCAGTTCGAAGAATAGCCCCAGACAACTAATCAGGAGCAATGGATACCAGGTGCGTAGTGATTTCTGGAAGTTTGGCATCGACATGATGGATTATTTTGCCAGCAGCATTGGGACGCGTCCGGGCACAACGCGGTATTCGAGATCGTGGATGGCATAGTCGATGACTTCGCCATCGGTATGGAAGGGCGTGCTGGGCTCGGCGTGGATACGCAGCCAGGTGCTGTGAATTTCATGGATGGATGGGTGTTCGGTGTAATTACCTTCGCCCGCTTTCATGATTTTTGGCAGCGTTGCCAGCATTTCGCCGCGGGTGGTGATGGAGCCGTGGACGAAGGTGAGTTTGCCATCAAAGGGATCGGCGTGTGGCACACTATAGAAAATGCCGCCGGTGCGCGGGCTATTGCCTACCGAAACCAATGTCACCGGGCCTTCGTATTCGCCATCATCCCAGGCGAGTTTCATTTGCCATTGCGGATTCTTGAGAATCGTCAGGATGGTTGCCAGCAAATAGCGGGCGATACCTTTTACGCGCTTCATCTGGGTTTGTGTGACGCTGACTACGGTTTCCAACCCCACAGCAGAGTTGTTGAGAAAATAGCGCCCGTTAACCTGACAGACATCAATGGGGCGGTGATACCCGGCGGCGATGATCTGAGCGGCGACTTCAAGGTCTTTCGAGATGCCCAGATTATCCGCCAGATCATTGGCGGTACCCATCGGCAAGATGCCAAAGCGCCTGGTGATTTCGTTGTCGCCTGCGCCTTTGATTAGTCCGTTGACAATTTCGTTGT
>JABGRQ010000133.1 GCA_018648225.1 Chloroflexota bacterium | reverse complement strand
GCCCCCAAAGCGAAAGATTGAATGGCGACATTTTTCAGCGCAGTGGATTTCCCGCTGCCGGTCGTGCCAAACATAAAAGCATGGGTGGTCAGGTCTTTGAGCGGGATACCAATCGGCCACTCTGTTCCCATTTCATCTACGCTGTGACCAAATATCACCATTTTACGATTGGAAACCATCAGGTCTTGCTCCTATTCGGGTAAAATGAGAGTATGGACATCACTGAAATCATCGAAGCTATATCGTCCAGACAACTCAACATGCGGTACTTATCACGGTATAACGCCCCAACCCTGAGCGTTGGATTGGTTTTCGTGAAAGGAGAAAGTAAAATGCTTCCCTTCCCTAAATGCCCTGTATGTGGGGGTGAAGTGATTGAAAAAACAGTCGAAGAAATCTTGCGTGGTGGCAATAACACGGCCATCGTGCGGGTGAAAGCTGAAGTGTGTCTGCACTGCGGCGAACGTTTGTTTACGCCAGATACCATTGCACAATTTGAGAGTATCGTCGAGAAATTAGAACAACGGGAAACCCACAGCTTTGAGCCTATCGGCCAATCATATTTCGTGCCGGTTGGATAAATGTTCATCGGCATTTCATACCTTTTAGACCCCTGGCAATCTGTCGCCAGGGGTTTCTTTTTCCATAAACTGAGCCACGTCATCAAACTGAACCACGCGCATGGCGGGATCAGCGGGGAGAGAGCGGGCGCTGGCAACCTGCAAGCGGGGAGCGACAAAAAGCATATCTTGACCGGTCAGGTGGCCGAGATAGGCTAACTCTTGCCCACCCCAGGCGCGGGCTAATCCCATCTGTCGAGCAGCGACCGCCGGGTTTTCTTGACCTTCGGCCACGACGCGCACCGGGTTGGAGTGCCCAAAACTGGCGGCCACTACCCGGCCCAGCCCGCGCGCGATGCCTTGCGCACGCTCCGGGGTATCTGCCATGCCCACGGCGCGGATTGTGGCCTGCAAAAAGGTACGCTTGGCGCGGTCTTCAAACTCTTTGGCTTCACGGGTGCGAATAGCGCGCACACCGGCATTGTCGGGCTTGCTGGCACGGGCGGCAAAGGCGCTTTCACCCAATGCCTTGCGCGTCCCAAAGTCATTACGGGCAATGACCTGCAATAATCCGCGTCCCTGGCCCATAACACCCTTTAGCTCGAAGAAAATCGCCCGCAAGGGTTCATCGCTCAACGGCGTGACCGGTTTGTCCCAGGTGGCCGGAACACACTCGCACCACCACATCACCCAATCATCGGGAAGCTGGGCCGGGTCAGTAGCGGCTTCAATGGGGCGTTGCTGCACCCCCGGCCATTCGGCGCGCACTTGAGTCAAGGCGGCACGAATGCCCAGATCAGACCCGTGGAGCGTGAATGAAATCCCATCCTCGTTTCCGCCAATCTCGAAGGCGATGTGTTCATCATGAGGCAGGGCATCGGCCAAACGATCCCACAGGTTGATTTTGTCCACCTGCACCGGACGGGCATCACTACGGGGCAGCAGAGCCACAGTAGGGCCAACGGCGACAGCCTGGTCAATTTCGGCCTGGGCTGCTGCGGCCTGGTTCTTTTTGACGTAGCGCGAACCAAAGTACAGCCCGGCGGACAGAAAGACCAATAGGAGCAGGAAAACCAACGGCCAGAGATACCAGGGCGGGCCATTCTCTGCGCCTGCGCCGAAGACCTGGGGCCGAGAGTGCTTGCCCAAATAATTCCAGCCCATCAAGCCCATCAAGGCCAGAAAAGCCGCACCGATCATCAACCAGTCATTACGCTCAAACATCTATAACCAGGATGGCATAGCGCCATCTTCTTCAAGATCATCGGCGGGTATTTCAACCACCGGGGGGAGTGGATCATCTTTTTCTTCAACATCGTCAACTTTGGCGGCGGGGTCCATTTTTTCAGCGCCTTGTGCATCATTACCCACGAGCGCCCAGGCCTCCTCGATAGGGTCAGCGCCTCCGGGCAAATCCCAGGCGGCCATTTCCGGGTCATCTTCTCGCCACGATGTCACCAGGGGATCGCCTTCAGGGGGCTGGGCAACATCGGGTTCCGCGACCAGCCAAGCCTCTCCCAGCCCGGCATCGCCCGCAGCGTGCGCAACCGCCGGGGTTGGGGTAGCTCTGAGGGCGTCCATTTCACTAAACACCGATGGCGTGGGAGCAGCATCGGGATTTTGCTTGCGGGCACGCTCTAACTGCTGCCGGTAGGTGGTTTGCTTCAACTCCAAAAACTGTATCCAGTTGGCTAATCCTTGTAGGCTCTCCTGGAAGGTCTCATCCGCTTTGGTGCTCATACGATTTCGCTCTCCTCTGTAAATATTTCGTTGCTCATCTCCTTAATGATCTGGCTGGCAAGCAGGCGATCCTGCAACCGCGATGATAGGAGTACACGATCCAGTCGAGACGGGATGACATTCACCACCAGGAGATCATCGGGAAGCTGGGTAATACAAGTGCCGCGCGAGAAAGCGGGCAGGCTTTCCACCAGGCTTTGGGGTAGGTTGGGGAAATAAGTCTGGATATGCTCGCGTTCACTGCCTTTCTGGTGGAAGATCAGGGTATTGGCAGCATTCGCCAACATGGGGATGCCGTGATGCAAACCTTTTTCGTCCTTCGGGCCAAGCAGGGAGTGCAAATCCTGATCGGCAACGATCATCCCGACCAGGCGGGCGCGGGCGGTCTTGTACTCGGTGGAAATATAGGACGCAATCACCGGATCACGCATCAAGATACCCATCTCGTCCACAAAGAACAGGATCGGGGCGGTATCTCCGGCGCGCCTGCGTCTGCGGATGGCCTGATTGATATTGGCGACCAGGATTGCCAACATGGCCGAGCGCAAGCCTCCTTTGCTGCCACCGACCTCTTGCTGGGGCAGCCGGGACACATCGAAGACATTCACCGCATGACGCAGGGCAAAATCAACATTCGTATGGTGGGCAAAGAGATCAGCGCGGCTGCCATCCACATACGGGCGCAGGTTGTAGGCCAGCAGCGCGGCAGTTTCGTGAACAAAATCGGCTTCTTCATCGCTCATCGCGATCTCACGCAACTGGTCAAATAAAGCGGGCAAGGTCGGATAGACCTCAACATCATCCCGCCCCCAGATCGGTTGGTAAAGCGACATCAGGGCGCTATCCAAAACAGCACGCTCCCAGCCCTTGTTTTCGTGTACGCCCAGCATCCCCAGCATTGCCATCACGTACTCGACCTGATTGCCGATCTCGTCATGGGTGATGTCCAGCAAGTTAATCGCGGCATCATTCGTCCCTAAGACGATCTTGTGCGCAATCCCTTCGCCCAGAAAACTGAGATCAACATTACCTTGCGGATCAACGATGATAAGACGCACGCCCATTTGCAGGTGGCGCAGCATCAAAAGCAGCGCGGCAAAGGTTTTGCCCGATCCGGTGATCCCCAGGATGACCATATTGTAGGAGGGGGCGCGATCATCGAAAATATCCAGGATCACCGGGGCCTGATTGCGATCCACCCCCAGGAGTATGCCGCGTGTCTCCGTGCGGCGGCGGAAGCTGAGGGCAGACCCGGCCAGCATCGCCACACCCGGCGTCGTCATCATGGCCCCATCCGATTCGTGGTAGGGGTTTGCGCTAAAGATTGCCTCCGCCACCCGGCCCGCGCCAAAGACACGATACATCTCCAACGGGGTTGAACCGCGCACCATTTCCAGGCGCGACTTCAAGACTTCCGGGTTGGGCGCACCCACCATGACGTGCAGCGAAACCGCGTGCAAGGCTGCCCCCAGCCCCATTTCTTCTCGCAAGCGCACGATGCCCATCTCAGCATCGCTGGCATCTTGCTGGCTTTCCAGGTTCTTGCGTTCGTCTACGCTGGCCGAAGCCGCTTTTTCTCGCAGCAGGCGCAAGGTTTCGGATTGCGAAAAGGTATGCACATGCAAGGACGCCCAGATGGGAAAGTCCAGACTGAGTAAGTTGTGTAAAGAGCGCGGGGTAAGCGCGCCGCCCTGCATGAGCTTGCTTTGCACCATGCCCCAATAGCCGTTCTCCGCACGAACATATTCCCATTCGTCAATGCCTTCCTGGAAGGGGCGCAATACGGCATGATCGAGGGGATACCCGGCCATGCCATACGATGAAAGCATGGAGATCAGACCGTCTTCGGTCAGATTGACATCCGCCACCAGGTACAGACGCATATAACGCACAGCCTGGATCACGGATTGCAAAAAATCTTCATAATCCACACGGTACGCCATCACACCGGGGGGAAGTAATTTATCGGGTGTAGCCACACCGCGAAATCCTGCCAAAACATCTTCAGCTTGCAACGTATCGGCGGTCATCAGCAAGCGCGCCGTGGCTCCACCTTGTGTAATGCGCGGCAATGCCGTCCAGAAACCCGTGTTGCTCATCAGGCGCGCCGCGGATGTGGTTGTGTAGTCGGTGGATTTGAGTTGTACGATCATGTTTCACTCTCGATCCCGAATAGCGTCTCGCCATCCCAGGTTTCAAAGGTCAAGGCTTCGGTTTCGGGGGGCAAGATCAAGGGGATCGCGACCTTGCGCTTGCGGCTGTTATATTGCCAGCGTTGGACGAAGTACGCCGGAGCCGAGCGATTGCCGAAATCATCAAAGCGTTTGAGCAATGAAATTCCGATCACTGCCGTCACCAGGCCAGGGACGATAGCCCATACCGCAATCACTAATATGGAGGGCAGCGCCACGATGACCAGTTCGGTAGCGGTCAAGCCAAAGTAATAGCGCGGCTCGTAGTGCAATACGTCCGGGGGGAGCTGGTAGTGCAGTTCGTTGAGTTCGCTCATCCGCCAATCGCCTCGACAATACCCGCTGCGACCATCGTCAGGACGATGCCGAAGATGATCTCAGGGATCATGCGTTTGTAGCGTTGGGCGGTTTCCTGCCAGAAGATCATCCCGGCGATGATGACACCCACCCCGCCCAGACTTATGGCTCCCAGAAAAATTGCTAGCGGGGTGAAATCAATATCGCCATTGGCAAGCGGCATTTTGGGAAGGTTTTCCAGAATGGCAGACATCGTTGTGAGAAGCAAATACGTTTTCATCAATAACTCCTGTGTACTCTTTGTCGGTTGATCTATTCAACTCATTGGGTTCTTTTGGGCCATGTGACCCTTTAGTATTCGGGCAATTCGATCAGTAATTCCGATGCAACCCAGCCCTCCGCGCCGAAATCGGTCTTGACCAGCACCCAGCGATAGCCGCCATCGTGTACCGGTTCGGCATCCTGCACTTCGACCACTGTTCCAGTTTTGAGGACACCGATCACCGTGCCATAGGGACGCTCACGCAGATTGATCTCACCTTGTGGCCCATCCACCAGATAGACGTTATCCCCAGGCGTAAGCCCTAATTCGTGGGTGTCCAAGCGAGCGATGACCACCTCACGGGTGGCAGCGGCGGTAGTGTCATACAGGATCACGACTAATGAGGGTTCTAATGATGACAGGGCTTCAATCTGGGTGCGCTGAAGTTTGGTTTTTTCGACCACTTCATAGGGTACGATCATGCCGCTACGCGTGCGCACGCGCAGCACATCCCCGATCTCAATCGCCCTGTCGAGTTCATCAAGCGGAATCGCTATCACCCGGCGCACCTGTGTACCGTCCAACCACTCGGCTTGAATGGGTTCCCAGACGCCCCCATCCAGGCGGCTGCGTCCCAGGACGAAAGATGTCATACCCACCTCCAGCGAGGCTGGATCGTTGGCTTGGCGCGATGGATCGGAATCGGCCATCAGCAGTCGGGGATCAGGCGTTGCGTTGGGCGTAGGAGTAGGCGCTTCCGCAATCGCAGATTTCGGGTCACGCGCAACTAGCCACATGCCCAGGCCGCCAATCAACATCAGCAGAAATATAAAACCGATGGACAGCATCATTTGCTGGGATCGGGGCAGGGCCTGGGCACGCGCAATCAGGGCCGCTGTGCCTTCCAGTTTGCCGCTGACGCGTGCGGCCCCCATCGAAAGGGTTTCGCCGTTGAGGACAGCCTGAACGCTGGGGCTTTCCACGGGGAGCTGGGCCACCTTGTCACTGCCAACAGGCACACGCCCTTGTCGGGCTTCGGCCAGAAGTTCATCCACCAAAGCCAGTTTTTTGCCCGGTGTTAGCGCATTGGCGCGGTCTGTGCGAAACTGGAAATAGCTCTCAAAAGTGTCGCGATGGGTCATGGCAGATATACCGGGAATTCAGGAGCCTGGATGCGAAACGAAACGACAGCTTGCTCATCTTTGGGTTGGACCTCTTCTGCCACAGCCAGGTAGGGGATTTCAACCTTGATGGCCTGGATAATCGCATAGGGCAGCGAAAAGGTGATTTTGCCATTTTCGGCAATCTTGGCCTGGCGTTGGCCTTCAACCTCGACATAAATCGGGATGCGGTCAATGCCTTCACCGTCACTCATCATCTTGTCGCTGTTAATATCCACGTAAGCGTAGATGGTCAGGCGTGTGGATTGAGTGGCCCACACAGGATTGGGCTTGGCGGCGATCCAGGCCAAGCCCAAAAGCGCCAGCGTCAATCCACCGTAAAGGATTCTTTTTCTCATGCTTGTGTACCTCCTGAAGAATTTGCTTTTTGCATTTCTCTAAAAACATCGCCGCGCGCTTGGGCGGTTTCCGCGTTGACATGCTGTTTTGCGGCCATATTCCCGGCGACCATATTCGACATAAAGCTGGTGACAAGCCCGCCTGCACCGGGAATCACAAAGGGGGCCACCGTGCCCAGCGTGCGCATTCCGGCGGATGTTGCCTGACTCAACAGGCCCGGATGCCCACCTCGCGGGGCGAAGGATGCTTGCATGGAATTGCGAAAGACGTCCTTGCTGCTCATCATGGCGGAGAATGCCCAACCCAGAAACATATGTTGCACCCCAATCACCGGCAGCATCAGAGCGACGCCTTCCAGAATCTGCTTGATGTCGCTGGAGGAGGTCGTCACCAGATCAAGCGCCAGAACAACGATGCTCACAAAGATGGATGCGCCAATGGACAGGATCACAATCTCCATGTATTTGTTGAAAATCCCGGCCACCACGGTGCGCCCAAACTCAAAGAAGCCCATCGGCAGAGCCGCAAACAAGAAGATAATCAGCCCCAGGCTGGCCGTGACCAGGAAGGCAAAGATCAGCGCAAACAAAAAAGCGGAATAAGCCCCCACCAGGGAAAGCATGGCAAGGGACAGGCCCACAAAAGCTAAATCCCGGCGCGCATCGAGCGATGCTTTGGTTTCCAGTTCAAAATCGGCTATGGCATCCAGGCCCATCGGTATCTCGATAAAAACGGATCGGATCGTAATATGCCCTTGCGCCGGTGGAAAATAGGTTTCGCTGAAACTTTCGGGCAAGTGCAGGAGTGTGTCATTATTCAGGGATAAATTGCCGCCCCCGAATGGCCCGGTGACAATGGTGTTCAGATCGGCCTCATTCCCGGATGAGATAATGCGTTCCATGATTTCCACGCGTAAGCCCTCGACCGCTCCAATCACGTCATAACCAGCCGACCCGCTGACAAACAAAACCAGGATGATAACGGCCCAGATCACGGCATGGGCAGGATCAACCAGGCGGGTTTTGAAGAAGGGGATCGTCATCCCCACCCCGGCGACCATCAGCGCCAGATAGAAAAGCCCATCTTCGCCGCCAATCAGATCGCCCAGGACGCCGGGCATGAAGCCGGATAGCGCCGAAAGCATGGCATCCTGAATGCTGATCCAGATGCCCCCGTTGACAATCAGGTCAAAGATGTACATGGCTACCTTGTCCAGCAGCCAGATCAAGGCGGTCAGCGTGTGAACCATGCCAAAGCCGAGACTTCGAGCCGCGGCGACACCCATGCGCACCATCGCTTCCGGCCACGATACGCACTCGTCCACCGGGCAATCGGGCACATCACCTGCGGCGAATACGGGCGAGACAATCAGCGCCGAGATAACCAGAGCCAACAGCGTCACCCAAAGCAAGAAGCGAAATTTCATTCCTGCCCACCAGTTTCGGACTTCTCACGTCGCCAGCGCAGCAGCATAAAGACCAGTAAGAGCAGGGCTGTGCCCCCCATCAGGCCGCTGACCCAAAGGTTTGTGATCTTGGGCAAGATCAGGATGGCAGCAATCAGGGCAATCACCCAAAAGATACGCAGCGCTTTTTGTTTATTCTTCATCATTACCTCGCTTGTGTGATTTGTTATTGATCCAAAGATAGCTGAGTAGCCCGCCGATGATAATCAGCGGGATGATGACATCCGCCAGGCGCAAGCGCGGCGCGCGGGTAATCCGCACGTCCATATCTTGCGCTTGCCCTGCGTAGGGTTGGCTTTCCCCGGTCACATCCAGGGTGTTGTCCACATCCAGCCACACCGGGATATCCAGCATCCCACCCGGCCAGATCACGGGGCGGCTGCCATGCTCACCGACAACTATATTCCCGCGCAGGAAGCCCGACGCGTCAAAGATCAGTTTCGCGATCTCGATCAGGCAAATTCCCGCGATATCCGTGGTGCATTGGCCGCTGTGGTGGATCATGATCTCTTTGTCGGTGTATTCGTAGAGTTCGAGTTCGACCACCACCCCGGCCAGGGGTTTTTGCTCCACATCCACCAGGTGGACGCGCAGACCATGCAGGGTATCTGCCGCGGCGCAGAGCAGGAAGGCCAAGATGGTTATGGTTGTCCATTTGACGTTGAGATGTATATAACGACCGTGGATAAACGTAGAAATAACACCCGAAAAATCCGCGTATTTCCACTGTATCCGCGTTCCATTACGTTTGGTTTTCATGGTTTCACCGATCCCAGCGGGGTTGTTCCCGCAAGGCGTTGTCATAGGCCGCATTGACCGACATGGATGGCGCGGGATCAATCGACACCCCATCCGGGGTTTTGATTTGGTAGTGCAGGTGATCGCCGGTGGATGTGCCAGTGCTATCAATCCGCCCAACCACATCGCCGCGTTCGACTTCATCCCCTTTGGCTACAGCCACACTCAGCAGGTGGAAGTAGTACGAGTACCAACCGGTTTCCGCGCAGCGTTCTACGGCCACATTCTTGATGAGACCGTCACCGTCCAGGTCTTCTCCGATCTCGCTCTCAATCAAAACCGTGCAGGATAGAGCCTGAAGTTTGACATAATTCCCCATACCGTAATTATGCGCTGTGCCCGCTTTGGGGCCAAATGAAGGATCATAGGCAGCCGCTTCGACAATCGCTTTTTCAGCCGTCACAACGGCATTGACCCCGTAGATCGATTCATCCCAGTTGTAGCGGGCCAGATCAATGCCCCAATGGGTGTATCCCTCAAAATAGTTGGGGTCACAGAACCAGGATGCAATCGTGCTCCAATCACCAATATGGTAGTCCACCGGCCAGCCTGAAAAGGGGTTATCCTCTTGGGGAACACCAGTAGCGCCGCAAGAACCACCACCGGGAGGGGCATCCCCACCGGCCAAACCTTCAATACCGTGGTCGCTGTATTCGGGGAGTTGCTTGACATCGCCAAACTCATAATCCGCCAACCCAAAAAGCGCCACGCACGCACAGCAGCCAACGACCAAAAGCAGGGGAATGAATTTTAGAATACGGCGCATCAGCTATTGCGAACGGATCGACGAATCGGTGAGTACTTCAAAGGGGACATCCCAATCCATAATCAACAGGGGTACATTGACATGCGATTCGCAGTCTACGCGCAGTTGATCGAGAAGCGGGGTTACGGTAATGGATGCGCTGTAATTGGCCGCGCCCATCTCCACCAGGGTACGATAGAAGGTGTTGGTCGCAAGCGTGACGATCTCATCCTGGGGGATAAAGGCAATCGTCCCGGTATCACGGAAGACTGCCCGATCCGTGGCATTCCAGGCCCCATCCTCACACGCCGCGTCGAGCGCGGTTTGCACTCGGCTGCGCACCACGAACATGCGCGCCCCATCGCCCACTAAGGCCATGAAGGGTACAAGCGCGAAAAAGGCGAAAATGGCAAGAAAAGCAAGTAGCGCCTGCCCGCGTTCGGATGGCATTACCAACCCTCCTGGCGGAAATACGAGTAGGCATCCCCGGTGAATTTATCGGGGCTATCTGCCCCAAAGAAGGCTGTTAGCCCCTGGAAGTAGTTCGGAACGGCGTAGCTGACCTGGACAATAATCAGATCGCCCGGCGCACCCCCGCCGCTGACGCCCACCGCATACGTGCCCACCGGGGCCGCAGAGAGCATATTCAGGGCGTGATTGGATGCTACGGATGCCTGAGCACTCTGGGCGACTGATCCCATGCGTGCGCCATAATTGGCAGCGTTGTTGGCATTCACGGCGGCAAAGCCAATCATGCCCAGCGTAATCAGCCCCATCATTGCCAGGAGCAGCACGGGGAAGGTGATCGCAGCTTCGGCCAAACCTTGACCGCGCTCGGTAGTATTTCGTTTTTTTCTCCGGGTTAGCATGGTGTACCTGACCTTTCAGCATGGCTTACCGGCCTCCGGTAAGCCATGCTGTGTGTGCGTCCTTAGATCGCGTTGGCAACCGTGGTGAGGGCGGCATCAATATTGATACCCAAGAGACGCACAGCCGCAATCGACACAATCACGACCAGGGCCAGGATGATGGCAACCTCAGCCAAACCCTGCCCTTTTTCCTTGACTACGAGCGTTTTCGCGAGTGCTTTTTGTTGGATTTTTTGCTTCATACTTGTTTTCTCCTACAAGAAATGTGTTTGAGCCTTTTGGCTTCTTTGCGCGTTTGATTCCTTTGGTACGCTGGCTTCGTTTGATCTTCCGCTATTCACCTCCTAATGCTTCCAGGGTGAATTTCGCCACCCAGCCGATTTGATTATCGGGCAGACGCACACGCACCCAGCTCATCGGATTGTTTTCATCGCGCGCCTGTTCTTCGAGCACTTCCATGATCGGCGTTCCAGGCGGCAGCCAGGCAAAGATTCCGCCTGAGGGTTGGTCACGCATATTGGCCCCATCCTCCGATGTGACATAGGCCAGTGGCGCATAGGGTAAATCGTGGATTTGTTCATCCACCACCCAGCCAGTGATCGACTTCCAAACCACCTCTACCCAGGCAAAGCCGCCCCATTCGGCTGTGTTCCCGGTTGCCATCAGATCATCCCCGTTGGGGATGGCCTGCATGATTTTGCCATCCGGGGTATCCCAAAGATAGACCACTTCAGAACCGGAAGCCCAGGCTTTTGTGAGCGGTATGGGCGTCGCGGTGGGCAACGGCGGGGGCAGCGTTGGCATAGGCGTCGGGGTCATTGGAATCTCGGTAGGTAGCGGCGTTGCCGTTGGGGGCGCTTCAGCCACAGCCTCAGGCGCAAAGAGCGATGAGAAGAACACCACCAGGACGATGAGCGCCATAAACACTAAAGCCCCACCGCCAAACAGGATAATTCTTCCCTTGGTTGTGCGTAGATCAAGTTCCATAAGTCTTACTCCTCCATAAATTGAATTGAGTGAATAGATTGTTGAGCTTCACAAGATTGCGGGGACAGCGTGCCAAAAACAAAGCCCCACGGATACCAGTTCGGGGCATGGCCGCCACTGGCAATAAATTGAGCGGATATAACTAAATCACTGTGGGCAAATTGCTGTACCTGAGGATCTGAATGGGCTAGATCAACGACCACATGCACCCGAGGATGCGCAGCTTGAACGCTTTCCCATTCGGCGGGGGTAGACCAGGGGCCAAGCGGGATGTAGTCCCGATCCGAGCCACTCCAGAAGTGCAAACCGGTTGTCACCCAAACATGGTTACGTCCACCATCCGCCCTGGGGAAGCTGACCTGAGCCAGATCAACCCCTACACCGGGCAGCGCATAGTGGGCGCTGTTTTCGATCTGGCCGGTAAACTGCCAGGCTTGACTGACTGGATCAAGATACAAGGCTTGCTCTGTGCAATCCGGGGAAATTACTTTGGGGAAACCCAATAGCAACAACCCAATCATCACCCATACAGACATATTGACCTCCTCACCACACTCCTGGCAAAAAACGCCAGGGCGTGCGCATACGATAGTTTTTGTAGCCAAAGAGTATCTTTTCCTCTTGATGGATACGCCCGATCAGCACCAGGAGCAGCAGGGCAACAACCCCGGCATTCCAAAAACTCCAGTTGGTTGCCAGCGCACCCAGCACCGAAATCAGTTCCCCGGTATACATTGGGTGACGCAAATAGCGATACGGGCCGCTCGTGACCAGACCCCGATCCGCTGGAGCCAGACCAAAGGATGCTCCTAGCGCGCTCAGGCTCCACAAGGTCAGACTCAGGCCCAGCAGGGACGCGATACTGCCCACCGGCGAAGGCGCTACAACGCGCAAAGCCATCGGCAGCAAGACCGTTCCCCAGGCGATGATTTGCATCCACCAGGGGGCGTTTGCAGTCGCCTTGCGGCGGCGCAGCAGCCAATAGGCGGCAAAGGCCGATTGTGCCGATAGCAGCAAAGGAACCAGTAAGCGCAGCTCGAAGGCCACCGCTAACTGCAAGCCGCCCAAGATCACCCAGAATAGAACCGCCATCCATTTCAACATCAGCAAACCCTCACATGGCCGTCAGCACAGTGCTGAAGAACGACCCCACGATCAAGACAAACATCGGGATGAAAAAGAATATAGACACAGCCACGGTCAGCTTGCCGTCGAGTTGCTCGGTATCTTCCAGCACCTGTTCGCGGTGTTCACGCGCCAGACTGCGGGCAATTTCGCTCATCAGGTGCGCACCTTCCACACCTTTGGCCGCTACCAGGTCAAGCTGGGTGGCAAACGCACGTAAAGCCGGAAGCTGAGCCGCCGTGAAAACCTCCCGCAAAACTCCTGGCGTGTTACCGCGGCTAAAGAGCGGGTATCCGCTTTGCTGGGTTTTATCAATCGCGTCCTGAATGAGCAGCGACAAGGGGCTGGGAAGCCGCGCCGCGCGGGTGATGGCTTGTTCCGGCGATGAACCGGCAGAGAGTTCTGCCGCCACCAGAGTCGCCACTTCGGGCATGGCGCGCTTGGCCCGTTTGCGCCCTTCATCCCCTTTGCGTTGCAGGGTGGCCGTTGGATAGGCGGACAGGAGCAGCGGCACAAACCAGGAAGCCGGGGCCGGATGGATGACCAGGGGCAAGAGCAGCCCGATCAGGCCATAGAAGCCCATCTGCACTATGAGCGCGCCCAATGATCGACCTTTGTACTCGCCGTTACGCTGCGCCCAGGCGTAGTTCCAGCGCAAGCGTTCAAAGATGGACATGCGCCCCGCCGCGGCCTCCGCCCGTTCAACGCCGCGCTGCCAGGTATCGGGCAATCGAGCACCTTCATAGTCCGCCATTGCCACCTGAATATCACGCGCTCGCCGGTTGGCGCGCAGCATTCCAAAAGTTAGGAGCAACAGCAGCACCCCGGCCAGGAGCAAAATAAGGTTGACATCAAAGTTCATGGGTCTTTACTCCGTTACTTTCTGAATAATGCTGCGGATATAGAACCAACCCAGACCACCCCACCCAAAGAAGACCACCAATCCCAATCGCGTGGCCGGGATTGCCAGGAACATATCGCGGGTGGTCGGGTTGCGCATAATGCCGCTCAAGGAGATCAGCGCCGAGATCACAATAATGCGGGATAGGTTTCCGCTGCGACCCGCTTTGGCATACGCCATTGCGCGGGTTTTCATCAACTCGGCCAGGTGATCGGCCACCAGACGAAAAGATTCAACATACCCGCTGCCACCGGATTGCCATAAGTTGCGGATTTGCACCACAGCCAAAAGCAGCGCCGATGAAATCGTCTGCGCTTCGGCTTCCAGTTCATCGAATGCGCTCATTCCGCGCGCCTGGGTTTGCACGACTAAACGCTGCATCCAGGATTGCAAAGGCCGCCTGGGATCAAGTGACTGCGTGACTTCATCCAGACTTTCGAGTACGTTGGGGGTTGCCTGGATCATCCCGGATAAACGGATCATTAACGTGGGAATGTCTTGCTCGATTTCGCGGCGCATCCGATCCCAGGCGTGTTCCAGCAAGCCCTGGACGACAAAAACGACCACAATTAGCCCGCCCAACCCGGCAATAACCGTGGGCAGAAATAAAAACGCCCGCATAGCGATATACAGCGGCAAGGCCAGAAGCACGTATAGGATCAGCAGCGCCAGGCGTTCCCAACCGCTCACGTCAATTTTGTAACGGGCAAAGACCAGGCGCGCTTTGTATTCCCACGAGCCGGTGGATACGGGCTGGGCTGCTTCGCGGCTTGCAGCGGGGTCTTGTGTATAGCTCTGGATCGCTCGAAGGGGATCACGCGTCCGGTCACGCAGCACGCCAATCCCTAAAAGCAGCAACAACAATACGCCAAAGACCAGGAGTATGACAGAAGGATCAAAAGATAGTGTTGGGATCATAGCAATCGCCTTTCTCGCCGGGTGAAGGGCTGAATTTCAGCCTCACCTTGCCGGTACAGGGTGCGGAACTGAACGGCTGGGATGGCTCCACCGCTTTCAAGTCCATCGGTTTCGTAAACGCCCATCACGCGGCGTTGACCATCTTCCCAGCCCACTTGCACAATCACATCAATCGCCCGCTCAAAGAGATATACCCCGGCATTCATCTCAACCCCGGCATCCGCCATCATCAGCACTGCCATCCGTCCAACCGCATCAGCAGGGCTTTGGGCATGGAAGGTAGACAGACCAGGGTGGTCGGACATCTGGGCACGAAATAGCGCCATCGCCGCGTCCCCCCGGCGTACCTCACCCACGATCAGCCAGCGCGGGGACATGCGCATCGTGTCATCGACCAGGTCTTTGAGTTCGTAGGCTTCAACCGATGAACCGGAAGAAGCGGGACGTGCTTCCAGGGTGACAACATGCGGGTGATCGAGCCAGATTTCCTCCGGGTCTTCGACTTTCAGCACACGCGCCTTTTTAGGGATACCCTGACAAATGGACGACAGGAAGGTCGTTTTACCGGTCACAGTGCCGCCAATCACCAGAATGCGGTATTCCTTGCGCACGGCTTCAAGCAGGCCAGCCATGACAAAATCCGGGGCCATGCCCCAGGCGACAATTTGCGCTGGAGGAACAGGCTTGGGTTCAAACAAGCGCACATTAATTGCCGGGTAGCCTGTGCCGGGGGCCAGTTCGGGGTGAATGATATGCACACGCGCCCCACCCAGACCAGTCATACGGGGCAGCTTGGCCTCGACGCTGGGTTCAGCCTCCGAGATCGAGCGTCCAATCGGGGCCAAGAGCGCATCCACCGCCCGCCAGACTTCTTGCAGATCGGGACGAAGATCAGTTTTGACAAAGTGCGGAGAGTTTTTCGGCCACACCCATACACTGCCATCCGGGTTGACCGCAATCTCGATCAAATCATCGCGTGCCGGGGGTAATAGCAAGTTGATAAATCCCAGACCGCCAATCTGTGACACGATCTGCGTAATCAGTTTTTCCCGCTCCCCAGCCGGAAGGCTGATATTCATCTGCCCACTGGCCGTAAGCAGCGCCCGGCGCGCCGGTTCGAGCAGGCGCTCGCGGTCACGAATCACATCCAGCGGCAGACCACGCACCTGCGCCACCGCCGCAAGCACGAGCTGATGTCGGATTTCATCCGAGAGTGCCACATTGCCCCAACTCATGTGCGCACCACAATCGGCCCCAGTCGCCGGACCCGCCCGGTATCTTTCGGCTGCCAGGCCGTGGGCAGCACGGCCTGGATCGCTGGGGCCAGACTGTCACGAAAACTACTGAGTTCAACCACCGGCATCTTGCGGACATCTTGTAAATCACCGATGGTGACATCATCCTGGATTTGCGCCACAACCGGCGGGAACTTGCGCCCCAGCTTTTGGGTGGCAGCATCACTCCATTCTTCTGCGCTTAACCGGTGGCCGGGTTGCACCCGGTTGACCACCACATGCACCGCATCATCGGATATGCTGCCCGTTTGATCTACGACCGTGCGGTAAGCCACAACGGTGCGATAAACATCACCGGAGCCGGGGCCTGCCACCAGAATCAATTGATTGCACAACGGGAGTACATGCGGTGCAATATGCGCCTGTGGGGTATCCATGACAATGACCTGATAGTGTGCTTTGGCTTGCTCAATCAGTTGGGCAATCGAGCCGGGTTGATCGGCATCGGTCTTGATCGTTTCCTCTTGCGAAAATACGTCCCGGAAACCGGCCAGAACATCCAGCATTCCGGCGTTTTGGATCAGCGTTGCCAGGTAATCCGCGGTGGGTTTGGTGCGCCAGTGGTCAATATTGGGGAAGGCTTTCAGTTTGAGCTTAAATGCGCCATCGTCCGGGGCATCCAGATTGAGATAGAGTGTTTTGAGACCTTGCTGGGCAATCGCGTAGCTGAGATTGGTGGACACCGTGGTTTTCCCGACGCCTCCCTCGCCGTTCCACACCCCGATCACCACCGGCGGGGTTTCTGCCTGGGCTGGGGTCAGGCCAGGGGTGGGGACTATGGGCTTCATTACCCCTTGCAGGGCGGTAATTTGGGGCGTGATAACCTCCAGTGGTACTTCCCCGGTGTATACGCCATGCACAGTGGCATAGTGGCGTAGGGCGCCCTCGATTTTCTGGGCTTGCGCTGCCTGCAAGTGCGGCAAACGCACATAGATCGGATGTTGGCCGTTATTTCCCAAGAGTTCCAATAGCTTCTGGGGGGTAAACAGGGACGCATCCAACAAAGCCACCTGCGCACGGTGGAGTTGTGGCAATACGCTAGGGGCCTGGATCGCGGTCAGAGTTTCGATCTGCTCTTGCAAAGCAAACCAGCCCGCCCAGGCTTGCACCTGTTGGGGTTGCCCGGCAAGCAGCAGACGCACCCGGCCAGTATCTAAAGTATTCATACGATCATTCATATTTTGCTCTTTATGGTGTGGGGGTGGTTTGGAGATACATAACGGGGGTGGGTGTGGCAGAGTGTTCATCCGGGCGCACCACCAGATCGGGCAGAAATACGCCCGAGGAGTAGATCGGGCCATCTTGAACCGCAGCCGAGTTCGACATCAAGAGCGACATTTCAACATCAGTAGAGTGATCCAGCGCCGGAAGTAGATCAAGTAAGCTGACCGTCACCGATTGATGACCAATCGCATCCGCAAAGACATACGACACGACCGTTGCATCAATCGGCACAGCCAGGTTGACCGTCCCGCGGGCGCTGCGTTTCTGGGTGGTGGCATAGGACGATCCGCTGGCCTGTGCCGTAGCCTGGGCTTCGGGGTTGAGTTCCAGGGCGCGGAAATCAGGCGAAACATATATCACGCGCAAATCTTCAGCCACCACCTTCGAGTACACATTCGAGCTGCCTTCGGTGCGCAGCATTACGGCGGTGACATCCACATAGTCCCCGGCTTGTAACAGACCGGCCAGACCACCAGAATCGCTCAATGAAATGCCAATGGCACGCTCACCAGGGTATAAAGGCAGGCTTACTTCACCCAGATGGGTCTGGGTGATGATGTCCCCGATGGTGCGGGTAACGCCCACTGGCTGGCCGATTAGGGCATCAATTTGGCTAAATGCGCCTTCGGGGATAACATCAGGGTCAAGGCGTACTGTTTTTAGATCGGTCGCTTGAATAACATGACCGGCGGGCAGGCCGTTGGCCGCTACAATCACGGGCTGCGCCTGGTTTACCGGTTGCGATTGATACCAGGCAAAGAGTAACGCCAGGCCGATCAGCGCCACGATGAGGATAGGGATTCGTTTCATAGGGTGTTCTCTCCATTGGTTTCACCTGGACGCAAAAGACCGTTTTCATCCAGCAGATCAAGCACGTCATCCAGTTCCATCATGCGGTAGTCAATGACGCGCGTCTTCTGGTCGTCAACCACCAGCACAAAGCCGAGTGGTTTGCGTGCAAGCGATTGAAGCATTTCAGTAATGATTTTTGCGTCCAGGTTGGTCACGTTCCACCTCAATTACGGGCCGGTGATAGTGGTTTCGATCAGGGATACATGCACAGTGAAAGCCTGGCTGAAGGATTGCCCATCCGCCTGCGTAGCGCGCACTGTAACCACGTAATCACCAGGGTCAAGCGAATCCACATGAATCGTGGTGCGGGCATCGGGCGTGCCTGTGCCGGTTGTGTTTTCGTGGGGATTGAAGGGGTAGCTGTCTTTGACAGTTGCGCCGGGGTATAGCTGGGCCAATTCGCCGTTGATCCAGTCTCTCGTTTCGGCGGTTAATTCAACCGAGATACCTTCGAGTGCCACAATCGGGCTGCGACTATCTCCAGGACAGCTATTGGTTTTTGCGCCACCGGCAGCCGTGGCAGTTACATCAAAGCCGAGATCGTCCGGGTCTTGACCGATGGTGAGTGGAAAATTCGGGCTGTGTCCGCCACCGCCAATCGTGGGCGCGGCATAGAGCGGCGTGCAGGCCGTGGGCGCAGGGGCCGGGGCTGCGGGGGCTGGGTTGCGCCGCGGTGCTGGTTCGTCTTCGTCGTCATCGTTATTTCTAGGGGCAGGAGCTGGAGATGATCCGCTTCCACCCCCGCTTGATGGCGGTGGGGGTGGTGCTGGCCTACGAATAGCACACATGCATAAGTTGGCATTGTTGCCGCCAGTTTTATTCGTCACAGCCTGAACAGAATCAGCCTGAATGAGGGCGGCTGCCAGCAAAAGAGCAAAAGCAAATAGGAAAAGCCAGCGATGGTTAGATTGGATGTATTTCATGGGGTGGATTACTCCTCAACTTGAATTTGGATGGTTTGGGTATCTATTGCGATGTCCCATACACCGGTAGGATCACCGCTTTCGGTGTAAAGCCAAACAAGACCCAGCCCATCGGCCATAATATCGGCTATGGGTTCAGAAAGCAGCACATTGCCTCCCTGGGATATGCTCATTGGTGCTTTATATTCAGTGATTTGGTAGCTGTCTTTTAAAAAGCCGCTGCACCAAGCAACGAAAGCACTCCCCCGGTGTATTGGTGAATCTGGGTACGTGCCGCATCCCATTTGGGCGGGTTGCGGAGTATGGGCATAGTCAATGCGGAAGGTATATGATTTGACTGTGCCGCTGCTGCCACTCACCCAGAAGGTGATCGCGCCTGCGGGATATGCGCCTTCATCTTCGGCGCTGGGTTGGGTATAGTGGTAGATGATGGCCTCACCACGCGCATTGGCTTGGGCTTCAGCAGATTTAACCACTCCGACAGTTTCGTGCATGGCGCTGACAGAAAGGGTTTCGCTAGGTTGGAAACCTTCAACAAACACAAGCACCAATTGGTCAGGGCCGTATACCAGACCCTGATGATCTTCGGTCAATACCGGCATACTGGCCTGGGCGGTGGTAATCATATTTTTGCC
Source organism: Chloroflexota bacterium (assembly GCA_018648225.1). NCBI lineage: Bacteria > Bacillati > Chloroflexota > Chloroflexota bacterium. The sequence goes on along the minus strand of JABGRQ010000133.1, from coordinate 9,621 downwards.
GGTATTGACCGCTATGGGTTCAGCGGTGCTATCGGCGAGTTGGCTGTCCAGGCTTGTGCTGGCCGTATCAGCAGGCGCGACCGGCCTGCAAGCCGATAGCCCTACCATCAAGAGCAGCGCAAAAAACAGATACGAGATGGAAGTTATATGAAATTTGGATCGGGTCATACGGACTCCTTTTTCAAAAACAGCAGATAGTAGATTGCGCCCATCCCAATAACAGGCACAAAACCCAACGGGGAAGCAAACCATTGATTCCAGGCAAGATGTTCGGCGATTGCCACCATCCCCCCATATAACTTGAAACGCTGCCAGAGCAGCCCTAATGCCAGGTGTGGAAAGAGCAGCAATCCCAGGCGTACCAGGGTGCGATATGGATTGCCTTCATACAGCAAGGCTTCTTCACAGATCAGCACGCCCAGAGATGCCCCCAAACTGCCGAAGGCTATCGCAGCAATCCCGCGCCCAATTTCTTGCAGGAGCACGCCTGCAAGGGCGGGAGCGTGCAAATGAAGCACGATTGCGGTACTCAGCGCACCGGTGAGAAAACCTTGTAACTGTTGAATCAAGTGGTTGCCTCCTTTCCTACCCCCAGGAAGCGGGTCTGTTAAAACAAAAACCCCGGCCAAATGACCGAGGTCTTCTTAAACAGAAAGCGCCTCGACCATGTGACCGAGGCGCACCTCTCCTAAGGGCAGAAAAATAGTGGCGATATTCTAAAGCCCCCGCGCGCGGTTGTCAAGACATTAAGTCTTGCGACTTTCTGGCAATAAAAATTGCGCTACTGCAATGTTTATGGGCATTCCGGCGTCCATTCTAGTCCTCGGAAAGTGTCTACGATGAGATTGTATAGATCGGGATCATATTCTTGTAGTTCAATTTTTGTGTTGATGTAGTCGTTTTCAGGGATATTCCAGCCATATCCTCCAAAATACATTGTTACACCCTCCGCCCAATATTCTTGCTGATTTGTACCAGCATATGCATCTTGCCATAATCCGGCTTCTTTTGCATGTAAAAAAGCTTCATCTAATTTTGCTCCAAATTCCGGTTCAACTGACGAAAGCGCAACCATATGGATCGTGTGAGCAAATTCGTGGATCGTGACATTGTAGTCAAACCAGCGGTCACTTGACCAACATAATAAATTTTCTTCTGCTGTTGCTGTTTCGGGGGATGTTTTTGTCCCACCCCACCCACGCAAACGATCATTCCAATATCCAGCATTACCCAAACTCATCATGTGCGAAATATCTGTTGTATCCTGGTTCGCCCCAATAATTAGAAGGTTGGCTCGATCAATGTTGGCTAAATATTCATGGATGTCTGGACGGGAAGCAATCATATTTGAAATGATGTACCACGCCTGTTGCAAAGCCTGATCTCGTACATCGTCCGACGCAAGAATATCAATTCCATTCGCGCTGCATGTTTTTGACAAAAGGCTGCTTCCGTTATCTGTAATTTCACAACCCTCGCCATTCTCAACCAATACCGGGATAGCGGTCGGTGTTGGTTCAAGGGTAGGCAGGCTGGCAATGCTGGACGGGATGATGATCGGCAAATTGGTATCACGGCTTTTGACGACAATATCCTTGATGATTTCGCCGCTGGCTTCATCGCGCACCCGCCAAGCGTGATCTACAAAGGTGTCTTGTGTATACGACTGTCCGGGGGTCAGGCGCTTGGCGAATTCTGCATCACCAATAGTATCCAACCAGTAGATTTCGATATTTCGATCCGATGCGTTGGACAGAACCAGTTTTGCGGACATGCCCCCATCCACCGATGCTAGAGAAACGGGGGTTTCCGTTGGGATGGCGGTAGCCGTGAAAGGAGCTTCCGTGGGCTGAACAGTAACCGTAAGAGTTAGTGTAATTTCAATATCGGCTAATTTGGTAGGTGCATTGACAGTCTGTGGTTTGCAGGCTACCAGGAGCAGCCCCAGCAAAATGATGGGTGTGATTGTTAGTATCTTTTTGTTCATGGTGTATCCCTTCTGCTTGAATGGTGGATTGACTTGAAAAGATTGTACCGCATTTGCAGTACAGTATCAAGGTCAAATTTCCAGGGCAAAGCCGCACATAGAGTGGGTCGTTGTCAAGGCATTTCATGCTGTGTTGAAATCATAGATTTCCACCTATTATCGCTCGCAGCGCAGGTTAGGCTAATCCTGAAATCGTTATATGTCACGAAAATCATCCGCACTATTACAAAAAGCAATTATTTTATCACGAGTATGCACGTGTTATTTTTGCTTATATGGATATGTATGCGCGCTTTGTGTGAGGTCGCTGACTGCGCATAGATGACCCCCATATATGGTGTTTGTTCTCATAAATACAGGTCATTATCCTGTATATGGGGGCAGTTTTTACCTCACAAAACCTCACAAAAGGCAAAATTTTTGTGAGGTTTTTAGATTTGTGTGAGGCTTTGTGAGGTCGTGTGAGGTATTTTGTGAGGTAAAGAGACCCCTATATATGGGAAAATCATCAGAAATATAAGGACATAACCGTGTATATAGGGGTCTATAACTAGAACAAACGATCACCTCACAACCTCACAGCATTTTCGCCCTCGCGCATGACTATAACTTTTTTCATTCCATAAGAATGGGAAATGGGGCGTTTGAGCGCATTGGCGACAACTGCGCCCAGATTGAGGGCTTTATTTGTCTCTAATCTTGCAGCCTGAAAGCAAAAAAGGTGTGCTTAAGTTTTTACACACACCTTTTTGTACGGTTTCGTCTTTCAGGTTATTTGATGTCTACAAGATCACCACGGAATCAATCTTGGCCTTCCCATTCTTCGATAGCTTCTTTTATGGACGGACCAATATTGTTGCGGATCGTCACGCCATATAGTTCTTCGACTTTGGTTTGGTTGAAAGCAACCATGCGTTGTGTGCGGCCCACGCTGGTAACCCATTTTGAAACCGTAACATTGCCACCTTTGCCTAATTCATTCAACAGGCCGGGAACCTGGCTAAATTGGCGTTGTAAGGCATCTTTGGTCGTGTCATAGTATTCCCCAAGTTGGCCCCAAAAATCACGCACATGGATAATGCAACTGCTGGTATCCAAATAAAATACACTTGGATCGTCTGGCTCGTACCAGCCAACTTGATCGGCCTCTGGTGGGGGGATAAGCGCAAGGTTTGAACGCGGTTCAAGGTAAATCTTGCGGCGTTGCAGCAGGTTATCAAGGGCATCAAAGAACTTCCGTACCGGGGATTGTTTGGCAATCTGTTCATCCTGACTCTTGACGACTTCTAAGATGGCAGCGCCGTTCTTCTCGGCTAAAGTGGCCGCATGATTGGCTGAGATCGCGCCCATTTCATAGAAGGCGGTCATTGCGATCTTTTGGGCGGCGTCCAGCGTAGCGTAATAATCGGGTAAGCGATTTTGTATATCCTGTTGGCGTGCAATAGACTGAGACTCCTCGATCATCTCACGATACATCCTTTCAGCGCGCTCCCAATTGGCGGCCAACCATTGGATATAAGCGGACATTGCCTGAGCATACAAGCCCTTCATAGATTGCTCTTGGGCCAGATTGAGAGCTTCGCGAGGGGGTTCTTCTGGATGAGGCAGTACATCGCCGCGTGCAATGGGTATCGTGAGCATTCTGCCAACCGTACTCTCACCTGAGAGAGGTAGTTCGGCAGTTGAGATTACCATTCCGCGCGGGATGCGCGTTTTGCGTTCTGAGAGGTCTTGATTAGCCCGCCCGCGTGCAGAGCGATTACCTACAGATCGCACCACGTTCTGAGCCGTTTTGTGCATCCGCTTTGAATCGCCTGCGCTTTGAAACTGTGGGGCAAAGTCGTCAATAATGATCGGGGTATCCTTAACCTTGAACATATACCCCTCGATATGGGTTAGGGTACTCATCCAGTCTACCGGTGCGTGATACTGGCGGCCATCCACAAAGCCAGTCCCAAAATGCGTCAGAGCCAGATGCCCCACGGTGGATTTGCCGCTTTGCGTTGGCCCATACAGCCAGATCACCGTATAGAGCGGACGTATATCGGTCAGGGGGGCAGCATAGAGTGAAGCCCAAAGCGGGGCTGTGACAGAATGCGGGCCAAGCTCAAGAAAGGCTAAACTGGCCTTGACCGCTTGATCCAGGTCTTTGCCGGTAGGGGGTTCAGGCAGGTTGTAGTGTTGCAGGTTGTTATTCCCCAGATCAACGCGGATACTGTCGTCGAAGCCCTCGGCGGTAATCATGCCGCCTGCGCTCAAAAAACCGCGTTTGCCGTCAATCTTCGTCCAACCGGTATGGGTAAATACCCGGTCACGCACCATATCATCCAGCGAGTTCTCTTGCATGGCGCGCATGACCAGATAATATTTACCGCGTGGCAGGTACAGGATCGGGCGCGCCCCCCAATAGCGGTGTATCCATTCCATTTTGGAAAATTCAACTGCCGGTACGTCAATCGTGAGCAGCGGTTGGCCGGTATCCAGTCTTCCGGCGATGGTGTACTGTACTTCGGGCAAGTTAAGACCATCTTCTACGGTTAGCTCGTGGGTGATCTGGGCGGCAAAATTCCCCAGCGGTTCTCCCAGGAAGTGCAAAGCACCTTCTTTGACATCGGTCAGTCTGCGAGTGTGGCCGTTCTCCGGCTCGTTTCCGGTCATCAGCTTGCTGAGTTCACGCCCATTCATCCCTAACATCCGCTGGGCACGTTTCTTGTAGCGCGGGGCAAGCGCATCGGGCAATGCCTTTAGCATCTGCAATAGATCAGCGGTTAATATGGGCGCTTCGTGGACGGTTGCATCTTTGAAAACCGTAAAGAGCGTATCAATTACCGGTGTCCCGGATCGGAGCAGGTTCGTAATGATTTCAGGGCGACCATCAGCCTGATAAAAAGCGTTGGCATCCTTGAATGTCTGGGGAACGGGTTCGTCTTCGTCTTCTTCGCTCTCACTATTCTGTACGACTTCAATTTGTCCGATGAGCATGGTCAACGGCCCGATATTGGCAGCGATTTCGTTTTGTTGCTTTTGTCCAGCGTTGTCGCCATCCATACCCACATAAACCACCGGGCGTTGCTTGAGGCGTTGCAGATCGTTTTCGGGGATATTCCCTAGACCACACAAGGCCCATGCTGAAAAACCCATCGCCCGGTAGCTTTCAGCATCGGCTTGACCTTCACATAGGATGATTTCGCGCATACCGGGGACTTCGGTTTTATACAAATAGCGTTGACCGGGCATATTACGAGATTTATCGCCCCCTTCGACCTTGGGGTTGAGAGCACGCGCCGATAACGAGATTACGCTTTTTATGTGTTCGTAGGAGGCTTCGTGTTTCAGGCATTCCTTCGTGCTGTGACTGTGCCAGGTGTCCGTTTTACATTCTTCACAGGCTTTTGGCTTTGCTCCGCTGCTTTCACGGTGCGAGTAGATCAGCCAGCCTTCGGGTGAGATTTTGTCACCATCCCCATTGACGGTAAAATCACGTCCATCAGCGCGGATCAGGCCGATTTCATACGCCAGTGACATATCCGCATCCAGCGATTTTAGGCATTCACGCAACCCGGTATCACCAGGAGAGAAACCCCACCCGGCCATGCGCAGCATATCATCGCTGAAGCCACGTCCGCGGGCATATCGCAAACAGTCTTGACCGGCATCCGACCAAAGTTGTTCGGCAAAATATCGAGCGGCTAAATCCAATACATCCGTGCGCTGCTTACGCTTTTCAAGAGCGACTACCGCTTCAGGGGTCATGCCGATGTCCGCCAGTGAAATATGGGTGTATTCGGCCAGATATTTGACTGCACCCAGAAAATCAACGTTTTCAGCGGCTTTTACCAGGGCAATCGCATTCCCGCCAGTATTGCAATGGGTAAAACAGTTCCAGCGCCCATCATCTGTGACGCGGAAGGATGACTCGTTATCGGCCCCAGCGTGGATCGGGCAAACGCCGCGCCAGTCGCGCCCATTGCGCTTAAGCTCTGCGCCAAAATGTTCAGCCAGTGTAACCAGGTCAACGCGTGCAAGTAGTTTTTCGGTGTCAATTCTGCTCATATCGGTATCCTTCCTGTTCTTGCTGTTTTCGTTGTTGGCTTTGTTGTGTCATCAGAGTCCTTTCCAGGTGTTGCCGATGTGTCGCTCAAGAATATCAGCGATGGCTTCTTGGGCGTTTCCGTTTGGGGATTGCTCGATAAGTTGAGCAATCTCTTTTGTGAGTTGATCTACGTCCACATCATGCTTGATAATGCGCACAAACTTGACGTTTACACGCGTGCACTCGTCGGTAGATCGTAATGATCCATGCGCAAACAGGCGCAATCGTTTGGTTTGATGTCCATTTGCGGCTGCCAAGATGACCTCAGTGGGCTTACCCTTGATGATTACGGGGTGTCTGCCCCCGAAGTAGGCTTTATCGGTATTGATGAAACCCTCGATTACCGTCACCTGGCTCTTTTTGTCAGAAGGCTGGTTTCGCACAGCGCAGATTTCTAGCCAGCCAACCAACTGACAATAACTCATATCTTGTGGTGTCATTGCGATGTCAACTCCGATGTTCTATCTACTCTGGCTGGATTCGAATGCGCTTTGCTGTTTGAAATCCAGCTTTGAAGCGCCTTGCGCTGCACGCGCCAGGAACCGCCAATCTTAAATCCGGGCAATTCACCATTCGCAAGCAGCTTATAAATCGTGCCTTGCCCAATGCGCAAGTATTTTGCAACTTCGCTAACAGTCATAATTTCAACTTGCTCTACTCCAGATATTGTCATTATTTACGGCTCCTGACCAAACTTATTCATCATTCATCAACTCAACGCCCAGTTGATCGAGTTTGTCGTTGAGTGGGTCTTCAGCGGATGCAATGTCATCGGTGAGCAGCGTTTCTGCGGTCGTCAGTCGCAGATTATCGAGTTCATTACGCACTGCCCGCTCCACCACCTGACGGATCGCAGGGAGTAGTTCGGCAAGCAGCGCATCCGTCTCCAGTATGGCTTCTGATGCTACGTTTGTGCTTGTGCCGGAAAGCGCAGCGCGTAGTTTCGCTTTGATCGCAGACGCTTTTGCTCCGTGATCGTCTGGCACAGTCTCCAGCCAGCCGCTGATGTCCGAATCGGTTTCTGGATGAAATCGGAGTAAAACAGGTTTATGACTCATGATGTCCTCTCTCGCCGTAACAGTTGTAACAATTGTTACAATTGTTACAGCGGAGCAGCATTAAATCGCCACAGCCTTGAAGCCGCCAAAACCGGGATCAAGACCGATCACCGTATTGGTGTCAAAAACACGCTTACCATAGCGGGTCAGGCCCAGAGCGTTTGCAATTACTGGATCGGGCATGACATACCCCAGCGGATATTGCTCTATAAGCGCATCTCTCAACGCAGCAGACCCACCACCTGTGAAAATGACGTGATCGAATTGCCGTCCATTGCCCCATTGCTCACCCAGGAATGTATTCACACCATCGCCCGCGGCGCTTCTTGCGTCATTAATCAGATCGGTGAGATCGATTCTTCCGGCTGCGTTACTAATAATGGTATTTCCGCCTCGAATGAACGTGTCTGCTTCATGGAGAGAATATTTGACCCCATATTGAGTTTCCAGGGAACGTAATAATAATTCCACGGCGCGGCGCATTCCAACGGTATCGCCTCCTGTAAAACGGCGCATAATTTTCCCGCCTTGAAGTGTGAAAACATCCAGCGTATTAAAACCAACATCGCAAATCGCAACGGTGGCATCGAAATCTTCCGGTGTCCTAACCCATTGGCCTTTGTCGTTCAGCCCCCAGGCAAAGAATGTGCCCGCCGGTTGGGGCATCGTGGCAATTTGCTCGACATTCAAAAGCACTTCTGTTTCATCTACCGAAAAAATATGACGGCCCTCAAGCCAACTGCGCAGGCTGCGCTTTGTTTTCCCCAACAAGGTTTTGTCTTCCATGACTTCGACTGGTAATCCCACCATAATAGAAATCTGATGTTCTCCACCACCTAAAAGCAAACCGAGTGAAGCGTATGTGAGCGCCCGCATTCCCAGGCCATCCGAAAATCGCTGAAAATTGAGACTTTCGAGAGGTCGTGCGTATTGGGCTACATTCTTCCCCACTAAATAGCTCGATACTTGTCCCCAGGTCACTTTATAAGGCGTTTCCGTGCGATGTCCTTTGCTAAAATCACCTAGCGTGAGGCCGCCGAGGTCTGTTTTGCCTACACCGACTATGGCTGGAATGTGAATGTGTTTTGATGTGGTCATAGTGTTTTGCTCCAATTGTGTGATTGAACGATTGCTGATGAATTAATCATATTTCCCTGCTAAGTAGCGTTTACGAATTTCTTCTTCTCGCGCTTTCCGAAACTTCTCGGCTTCGGCAAGGGCTTCTTGGGACGAAACGAAGTGATGGTGATAGAAGCGTTTCGTACATACTTCGCCCTTGCGCGGTGCCCAGAAAACACTGTAATAGCGCACTTTGCGGCGCTTAGCCCCTTTGCCCCAAAGATCGTGACTTTCGCTTACGCCATGTACGCCCGTGGTATTTGTGGCAAGGCGTTCGGTGTGGAAGGGTACATCCTCGCGTGGGTACTGTCGGTACATTTCATCTCGCCACTGTTTTGCCGCGTCTAAAGCGCCATCTTTACCGCCATATTTGCCATCACTAAAGAACTTACGGATTGTTTTTCTTCGATAGATACGCACAAACCAGCCATGCGTGCTGTTTTTATCCGTATCAATGCGGCTGATGCCTTTCGTGGGGTTGCGTCCTTTGTTGTTGCTCGTTGTCATCTATGATTGCTCCTGTGTTGCTTCGATGCTTCGTTTTGGGCCTAATCCGCCTAATCCGCCTGATCCCCTAATCCGCCTAATCCGGCAGTTTGGAGCAGGATTTCAGTCATTCTTCGGCCTGTTTGGTGACCTTGTTCATTGCGTTGCACAGGTGTCAGGTAGCCCATGCGTTCCCAGCGTTGCGCCACAGCATTCACCCAATCGCGGCTCTCGCCAGTCTCATCTGCGATTTCTTTGATCCGAAACCAGCCCCCCAGATCAAAAGCTGCCTGGGCTAGTTTCAATTCACGACCTGTCAAGAGCGTTGCCTCAGGTTGCGTTTGTGGGGCCATATCATTGATGGGCGCTAGATAGGCTTGGGCTTCTCGCTTGCGCGCTTCCCAGATCATTAACAATCGCCCTTTTGTTTTTGGAAGTTTCTCAGCCCCGGTATGACCCAGAATAACCTGGCTGTCATGGTGAGAAGCCACCGGTAAGGCAATGCGTGTGGCAAGGTTGGCCTTGAGTACGCTTTGCACAGCATCCGCATCGGGGCGTTGGGTGGCAATCACCGGATGCACGCCATAAGCACCCCCTACGGCGATAATTCGGCTGAGTGCGCCTTGCAGGTCATCAGGGATCAGGGCAGCTTCATCCACAATCAGTGCCAGGGGCGCTAGTTTAGCCTTGCTCTTGGCGTTGTAGGCCGGTAATGCGTTGACGTTCATGGCTTTGAATAGTGTTTTGCGCCGGGCCAGTTCGCCGGTCAAATGTTGTAACCCATCGGCCAGATCGTCAACATAAAGAAGGTTGGACTGGCCGTTATAGCGCCCAAATTCTGTGCCATCCTTGCCATCCCACAGCACAAGTAAGGTTTC
>JABGRQ010000132.1 GCA_018648225.1 Chloroflexota bacterium | reverse complement strand
TTCTTTTTTAGCCATACCATCATCATCGACCACGGCCTGGATTATTTCAGCCGCAACCTGGATTTCTGGTGGCATGTGGGCTGGGTGCCGGTAGTCACCATTCCCTATGTCTGGTACGTGGTCATGCTGTGGTATGCTGGATTTTGGAACGCGCCCAGCACGCGTTTATACCGCCGTCACTGGCCCTGGTTTGTGGCTTCAACGGTACTGGCTGTTGTAGTAATTTCCTTTCTTTTCTTCGCCAATCCGCTGCCCTCCTTTGCCCAGTTCCCGCAGCTCGATCTTGCTGCCGCCCCCGCGGTCCGCGGTATACCTCTCTTGGTGCTGGCCTATCTTTTCTATATCTTGCTCAATTTACTGCTTTCATCGGATGTTTTGCGTCACCCCGGGCCGCCGTCCCGCGTAATGGGGGACACAGCCCGACGGCGCGCCCGACCCTGGTTGCAGGCTGCCACCCTCGCCCAAATTCTGGTCTCCCTGTTGGTAGGCTGGGTTATGCTCTGGGCGGTGCAAAATCTCGACGGGCAGAGTTTCAGCCAACAAACTACAGAAATCATTGCCAGGTTTGATCTGCTGATTGCATCCCTGATTGCCCTGTCGGTGGTGCTCATGGGGCAGGCTGTGGCGGCCTACGAAATTTTCACCGGGAAGACACTGCCGCGCCGCGGCCTGAGGCGCTATTGGCATCGGGCAATAATTCTGGCGGCTGGCTATGCCGGGCTGATAGCCGCGGGTACGGCCCTTTTTTCGCGGCCGGTGTACAGTGTGTTGCTCAGCGCCCTGGTGATTGTGGTCTTTTTCGCCTTGCTCAGTTGGCGCACCTTCCAGGAGCGCGAGCTGTATACGAGTAGCTTGCGGGCTTTTGTCTCTGGCCCTGGCGTTTTCGAGCAATTATTGGCGCATTCGCCGCAGGATGCCGACATTGCTACGCCTTTCGTTGCGCTGTGCCGGGATATGCTCGGCGCGGAAAAAGTTTATTTGGATGCGGTTGGGCCGATGGCCTCCTTAACACCGGATCCGATGATTTATCCTGCGAATGCGGATATGGGAGAAATCCCCGATGTTGAAGAGATTTTCGCATCCCCTGAGTTGATCGGTGTGCCCCTGGAGCGCGCCACGGACGCGGCGTGGGCGTGGGCTGTGCCCCTGTGGAGTGCGCGCGGCCTGATGGGAATCCTGTATTTGGGGGCCAGGCGCGATGGAGGTTTTTACACCCAGGAGGAAATCGACATCGCCCGCACGATTAGCGAACGTCTGCTCGATACGCGCGCCAGCGCCGAACTAGCCCGCCGCCTGATGGCCCTCCAGCGCCAGCAAATGGTTGAAGGCCAGGTGTTGGACCGCCGCACACGCCGCGCTCTGCACGATGATGTGTTGCCGCAATTACACGCCGCCATGCTCGCGCTCACCAGTGATGATGCCAGAGTTGTGGATACGCTTAGCGATTTGCACCACCAAATCGCAGATCTGCTGCGCAAAACACCCGAATTCATCGCTCCGCAAGTGATTCAGGTTGGACTGGTAGCGGCCTTGCAGCATTCTTTGGATAGCGAGCTTGGGGGCGCATTTGACGCCATCGAATGGCAGATCAGCCCCGAAGCCGAAACTAGCAGCCGCACCTTGTCGCCGCTCTCCGCTGAAGTGATCTTCTACGCCGCCCGCGAAGCCATCCGCAATGCCGCCCACCACGGACGCTTTTCGGATCGGCAGCTTGAGTTGCGCATTATCATTGAATGGGCAAATGGTTTGAAGATCGTGATTGAAGATAATGGCACGGGCATGGATGGCGATTCTCGCTCCGCAGGCAGCGGGCAGGGTTTGAACCTGCACGCCACAATGCTGGCTGTCATCGGCGGCGCATTGACTGTGGAAAGTCGAAACGGGGAATATACGCGGGTGTTGTTATCGCTTCCCGGAGAAGTAGAGGGCTAAAAGCGCCCGGTTTGAAATTAGTGCCATTTTTCACATAATATGTATGATATTTGGTATTGAGTGGGACGCACAAATTGTTTACATTTTTGGTAAACAATTTGTGCGTTAAATTAACCAAATGTCTATATTTCACATCAATCGCAAAACAGACTACGCCGTGCGAGTAATTCTATCGCTGGCTCGGCGCCCGTATGGTGCGCGCCTTTCTGCCAGGTTCATCCAGGAAGAGACTCAGGTTCCTCAGGCGTTTCTGAAGCGCATCATTGCCCTGCTATCCCAGGAAAATTTGATTGAGTCATTCCCGGGTCCAAAGGGCGGGTTGCAGTTGGCGCGTTTGGCTGAAGAAATAACTTTGCGTGATATTGTTGAAGTTATGGAAGGCCCTGTTCTACTCTCGGATTGTCTCAAGGAAAAAGAGGCCTGCCCGTTGGCGGAATCTTGCCCGGTTCGCAATCGGTGGGGCGGGTTGCAAGCGACGATTGTAAAGGAACTCGCTCAGACAACGATGGCCCAGTTAGCAAGTGAGGCGCCGTTGGGTGCCTGATCCTGAAATTCTGCGCTATCTGTTGAAACGCAAAAATTTTCCGGGTGCGTGTTTTTTTTAAATTATTCCTTAGGAGGAACTCATCTAATGGCAGGTAATGTTTCACATAAACTTACGAACTCATTTGAAGGCGCATTGGCCGGTGGTGGTGATCCCGCTACCTCGCCGTTATACGTCTTCGGCCCCTTCTTGCGGTTGATTTTTACTATGGGTGCTGGGGTCGCGGCGATTACTTTTGGCGCATCAATTTGGTTGGTTGTTGTCACTATCGCCGTTGTTTCAACCATGTACCGCTTGGTGATGGTATGGGTCAGTGATGGCAGTGGGGGGAGCGGCCTCAGTGAAGAAGAATTTGGCGGGTGGGCCGTAAAAATCAATGCCGCGATCACCGTGATTGAATACACACTCACTTTTCTGGTTAGTATGGCCGCCATGGTCACATTTATTGCCGATCGCGCCCCGGTGTTGAATGAAACGATTCTTGGAATTCAGTATCGTGCACTTGTGGCAATTGCGCTCAGCGTGGTCACTGGCTGGTTAGTCAACCGTGGACCAAAAACAGCCGCGCGCGCTTTTGGCCCGGCAACCGCTGCTGTTTTGTTGCTGCTTTACACTATGATTGGTGCAACGATCTGGAAATATGGCTTTCATTTGCCGGATTTCCAATTTCAGGCCTTTACTGGGGAATATTTACATATTACCTTTGGTGGTTTCACGCGTATGCTTGCGGTGATGACCGGGATCGAAGTGTTTGCCAATCTCGTCGCTGCTTATGATGGTTCTTCTGAGGTGCGCGGCCGTAAGGCATTTGGCAGCTTGCTCATCATTATGGGAACCACATCTCTGACGATGCTCATTGTTGGTCCTGCAATTAGGGATTTGTCGAATCCGAATTTGCACGAAGTTTCCGTGTTTACGCAAACCATGGATACGCTATTGCCCGCGCCGCTGCCCTATATTGGCACGCTGATTGGTATTGCGGTGCTGCTTTCGGCCTCTGCCGCGGCATCACAAGGTATTCAAAACCTGTTCCTGGGTTTGAAAGATCGGCGTTATATCCCGGCTTTGCTGGGGCAGCGCAATCGGTTTGATGTGGCCGATAAACCGGTTTGGCTGCAAGTCGCGCTGGTTTCGGTAATCTTCCTTTTGGCTGGCACCAATGAAGAAACCTATCTGGCACTTTATGCTGCGGGTGTATTTATTTTGCTCAGTATGACAGGTTGGGCGGCTTCAAAGCGCCTGGGGCGCGAACTTAAGGAAAAATTCTCAGGCGGGCATTTGGCTACTTTGATTGGCACAATTTTGGCTTCGATCCTGACAACTGGAGCCACAATTGTGATTTTCATGGAGCGTTTCAACGAAGGCGCCTGGATGTACTTCATCCTTGTGCCGTTGCTCTATGCCGGGTTTACCTATGTTCGCAACCGCCTGGGTGCGCCCAGCGAATTGCAAGAGCGTTTGGGTCAGTTGGAAGAAGCCATGCAAGGCGGCTTCGGCTTTGGTCAGGTGATTGGTGCGGGCGACGAAGTGGCGGTTGCGGCAGCTACGTCGGAAAAAGTTCAGGCACTGCCGGCCCGTCCCTGGCAAAAGCAGGTTTCACCGCCTACCCACGTTCTTGTTCCATTGGATGGCTCTGCATTTGCTGAGCAAGCGCTGACGGCAGCTAAAACCCTTGCCAAAGCCTATCAGGCCAAACTTACGCTGGCGACTGTGGTTCCGGCTCAGGGTTGGTTTAAGTCCTTACCAATGACCGACGAAGATAAGCAACAGCTTGATAAAAGTTTGCAAGGCAAAATAGCCTATCTGGATGACATCGCTGAAAAGCTGGGCTCCGAAGGCGTGGATGTTCAGACTAAGCTCCGGGCGGGTACGGTTGCAGAGACATTAAACAGTCTCGCGCTGGAAGAAGGCATTGATCTGGCGGTTATCACCACACATGGCCGCTCAGGCTTTGGCCGCTGGCTGACGGGTAGTATCGCTAATCGCATCATCCAGTTGATGACTTGCCCGATGCTGGTTGTCCGCCCGGTGGAAGAAGCCAAAGTGATCGTACCCACGTTCAAGCGCATCCTGGTTACATTGGATGGTTCAGAGTTTGCTGAACGTGTATTACCCTTCGTGAAAGCCAGTACGCCTTTTGGCAGCGAAGTTATTTTGCTAGGCATCCCGGAAATTCCGGAAGCTGAAGAGTTTGGTGCGGTTGTCGAAGAGATTCAGGCTCTGCGCCATGAAGCGGAAGTGAAGTCTCGCAGTTATCTGGAAGGCGTGGCGGCTTCGCTTAAATCGGATGGTGTACCTGCTCGGGTACTGGTTACGGGCTCTCGCCCCGCGGAAACGATTGTCTCCGTGATGGATAGTGAAGACGTTGACGTGTTGATGATGGCAACCCACGGGCGCGGCGGTCTTGATCGCCTGTTCATGGGCAGCACGGCTGAACGCATCATTCAGCATACCGAGCGCCCGGTATTCTTACTCCCCATCCACGAGCGCCGAGCTGCGACGTAACGACTAACTGAAAGTAAAAGACCTCCGAGGTTTCAAAAAACTCGGAGGTCTTTTTTGGGGGAGATGTTTGGGGGTGAAATCTGCTTCGGGAGCACAAACCAACTTTGAACCTTGTGTGAACGTTCCCCCTGGGGTAAAATTTCATCACTTCATCAGACGAACAGACTAAACCCCTATGTTGCCTGATTTCCCTACTTTCCACCCCATAGAATCCAAAAGCCTGGCCGAAGCGGTCGCCGAGCAATTGATGGCGTTAATCGCCAAAGGCCAGCTCAAACCGGGCGACCGCCTGCCCACCGAACCCGAATTGATGAATCAATTTGGCGTGGGCCGCTCGACGTTGCGCGAAGCCGTCAAATCGCTGGTAGTGGCTGGTCTGCTGGAAACGCGCCGCAGTGCGGGAACGTTTGTCAGCGAGTCGTATACGGATTATTTGAGCCAAAGCCTGAACTGGGGCATGGTATTCAGCAAACAGGAGTTGCGGCATATTATTGATGTGCGTTGCGCGCTTGAAGAGCAAGCCGCCGCGTTGGCCGCCGAGTTTGCTACGGATGAGCAGAAAGCGCATTTGGCTGAGTTAGTAGATGCCATCAGCGCGCAAGGCATCGGGCCAGAGCAGGCCGTTGAGAACGATATTGGTTTTCATATCGCCATTGCCGAAGCCTCCAACAATCCTTTGCTGCTCAATCTGATTTTAAATTTACGGCAGGTGCTGCACGGCTATATCAAGGCCGGATACCAGCGCCGCGGCTATGCGGATCAAGTCAATGCCCAGGAGATGGCCGATCTGCACCGTCCGATCTTGCAGGCCATTCAGGCTGGTCAGCCCGCAGCCGCCAAGCGGGCTATGCACACTCATTTCCAGAACACCACCGGCTGGCAGTTGGCCCAGGCTGAAGAATAGAAACAAGATTTCCGAGGTTTTCGCGTAGTACTTCAAACGAAGCGAAGAAGTAAAACCTCGGAAGTCTGAACTCGGAGGATGCTTTGAACAAAACAGGCACAGCAGGCAACCAGGGCGCGGATATTCGCTCGGATTGTCACGTCACCCTGGAACTCACTTCAAGCGGGGGTATTCAAATTGACCTGACCAGCAAGATCGGGGTTTTATTTGGCGAGTCGATCAACACACTGACGCACGACATTCTGGCACATTTTGGCATCGAAAACGCTCATATCACCATTGCAGATCGTGGCGCGCTGGATTTCGTGCTGGCAGCGCGCATCGAAGCCGCGGTACATCAGGTTATTGAAACCGATAAAGAATTTTGGCCGGAGTTGCTACCCCAGAATCAATACACCACGGCCAAGGATCGTTATCGTCGTTCGCGGCTGTA
This sequence comes from Chloroflexota bacterium, assembly GCA_018648225.1. NCBI lineage: Bacteria > Bacillati > Chloroflexota > Chloroflexota bacterium. The sequence continues at coordinate 8,087 of JABGRQ010000132.1, read as the reverse complement.
TCTGCCTGGCAACACGCCCAAGCTGGCGCTCAACGCCGGGATTCATACCCCCGATGGCATCATTCTCGATCTGGAAGATTCGGTTGCCCCGGATAAAAAAGAAGAAGCGCGTTATTTAGTGCGTAACGCTCTGCGTCAGGTGGATTTTTATGGGGCGGAACGCATGGTGCGGATTAATCAATTGCCTATGGGCCTGCGGGACCTGGAATTTGTGGTGCCGCATTACCCGAACCTGATCCTGCTCCCGAAGTGTGAATCCGCCGAGCAGGTCGAGCAAGTGGATACTCGCATTAAAGAGCTTGCTGTCCAATATGGCATAGATCAGCCCATTTACATCATGCCGATCATCGAGAGCGCGCTGGGCGTGGTCAAAGCCTACGAGATTGCCTCAGCCGCCGAGAGTGTCGTTTCATTGGCCATCGGCCTTGAAGATTACACTGCCGATTTAGGCGCGCCGCGCACCAACGAAGGCCGCGAAACTTTCTACGCGCGCAGCACGCTGGTCAATGCTGCACGGGCTGCTGGTATCCAACCGATTGATTCGGTTTTCTCGGATGTCTCGGATATGGAAGCCTTGCGAGCTGTGGTGCTGGAGTCGAAATCGCTGGGCTTTGACGGTATGGGCTGCATTCATCCCCGTCAGATTAAGGTCATTCATGAGGCTTTCGCGCCCACCCCGAGCGAGATCGAGAAAGCCCAAGAGATCGTCCATGCTTTTGACGAGGCCACCCGCCTCGGGCTGGGCGTCGTCTCGCTGGGTTCAAAAATGATCGACCCGCCCGTGGTCAAACGCGCCCAACGCACGATTGATCTCGCCATCTGCTCCGGTAAATTATCCGCAGATTGGAAGGAAGTAAACGCTTAAACCACAAAGACACGAAGGCCACAAAGAAAAACTTTGTGTTCTTTGTGTCTTCGTGGTGAATGGCTTTAGGAAACTATTATGACCAAAGAATTTGTCAAAAACGCCGTGGGACGCATGATCCCCACCGAAATTAACGGCCAGGCGGTGATCCCGTTTCAGGGGCCGCATGGCTACAAAACCAGCGGGCGCAAATATGGCCCACCGCTCCGTACCTGCGCCGACTACCCAGCCGATGGCGACAAGCGCGTCCCCGATTTGAAGGCCGCGCTCATCAAGGCTGGGCTGAAAGATGGCATGACCATTTCGACGCACCACCATTTCCGCAACGGCGATTTGATTGCCAATCAGATTTTCAACATCGCCGCCGAGTTGGGCGTTAAGGATTTGATCTGGTTCCCGTCGGCATCGTTCCCCTGCCACGAGCCGCTGATCGAGCGCCTTGAAGATGGGACCATCCATCATATTGAGGGCAGCATGAACGGCCCGCTGGGGCGTTACGCATCGGAAGGCAAAATGCGCGGCGCGGGTGTACTGCGCTCACACGGCGGGCGTTATCAGGCCGTGCAGGATGGCGAAGTGGTGATTGATATTGCCGTCATCGCCGCACCGACCGCCGACCCCTTTGGTAACGCCAACGGTCTAACCGGCCCATCTGCCTGCGGATTGCTGGGCTTTGCTCTAGCCGATTCGGAATACGCCCATAATGTGATCGTTGTCACCGACAATCTAGTGCCGTTCCCGTGCATCCCCTGGCAGATTCAGGGCAATAACGTGGATATTGTCGTCGAGATGGAGCAGATTGGCATCCCGGAGAAGATTGTCTCCGGCACAACGCAGATCACCAAAAGCCCCGACCGGCTCTTTATTGCCGAGCTGACGGCTAAATTCTGCGACGCGGCCGGTATCATCAAGGATGGTTTTTCGTTTCAGGCCGGGGCGGGGGGCACGGCCCTTTCGATTGGCAACTACTTTGGGGAGATTATGCGGGAGAAAGGCATCAAGGCCAGATTCGCCCGCGGCGGCAGTAACCAGTACCTTGTCAAAATGATGGAAGAAGGGCTGGTGGAAACTATCCTCGACGGGCAGACCTTCGATCTTGAAGGTGTGCGCTCGATGCGCGAAAATTTCAACCATGTCAACACCAGCCCCTTCACCAGCTACAACTATCACGGCAAGGGCAACTTTGCTTCCATACTGGATGTGGTCATCTTGGGCGCCACCGAAGTGGACGTGAATTTCAACGGTAACGTGGTCACGCATTCCGACGGGCTGCTGCTACACGGTATCGGCGGCTGGCAGAACTGCCTGTTTGGCAAGACGGTTATTTTGCCGATCCCGCTTTTCCGCGACCGCATCCCGGTGATTCGCGATGAAGTTACTACGATCTGCGGGCCGGGTGAGCTGATTGATGTCATCGTCACCGAGCGCGGTATTGCCATCAATCCGCTGCGCACGGATTTGATTGAAGCCACCAAAGATTCGGGACTGCCAATTAAGACGATCCAAGAATTGAAAGAAGAAGGCGAACGTATTTGCGGTGTGCCGCAGACGATTGAATTTGAAGACAAGATCATCGCCGCCATCAAGTGGGTGGATGGCACGGTGATTGATGTAGTACGACAGGTGAAAACAAATTAACGCAAAGACGCGAAGCTGCCAAGCCGCAAAGGGAAATTATAAAAAATCTTTGCGGCTTTGTTCCCTTGCGACTTTGCGTTAAAAATCATGGAATTTTAGGAGAAATTCGAACTATGTCCAAACGAACCATTATCTCAATGCCCGGTGACGGGATTGGCAACGCCGTTTTGCCGGAAGCGATCCGCGTGCTGGATGCCGCCGGTTTCCAAGCCAATTATGTCCATGCCGATATTGGCTGGGAATTCTGGCGCTCGGAGGGCAATCCGTTGCCCCAGCGCACGATTGATCTGCTTGAGAAGCACAAAATTGGCCTGTTTGGGGCGATCACATCCAAGCCCAAGTCTGATGCGGATGCGGAACTCGCGCCTGAACTGCGCGATAAGGGTCTGGTTTATTACAGCCCCATTGTTGCCCTGCGCCAGCACTTCAATCTGGATATTTGCGCCCGCCCGTGCCAGACTTTTACGGGCAACCCGCTAAACTTCATTCGCCGCAGCGCGGATGGCGGCGTGGAAGAGCCGGTTGTGGATACCGTTATTTTCCGCCAGAACACCGAGGGCTTGTACGGCGGCGTCGAGTGGAGCAATCCCCCCGATCAGGTTTACGAGGCCCTGATGACGCATCCTAAATTCGCCAAGAACTTCGGTAATGCGCCGCGTGCAGAACTATCCGTTTCGACACGCATTTTTACCCGCAAGGCCACTGAGCGCATTTTGCGGGCCGCTTTTGAATATGCCAAAAAATTTGGCTACAAATCGGTCACGGTTTGCGAAAAACCCAATGTGATTCGCGAGACCTCCGGCATGATGCTGGCGTTGGGCAAAGAAATTGCCAAAGAATATCCCGGCATCTCCCTATGGGATACGAATATCGATGCGCAGATGATGTGGCTGACCAAGAACCCCGAGGATTACGGCGTGATCGTGGCCGGTAACATGTTCGGCGACATCATATCGGATGGCTTCGCCGGTTTGGTGGGCGGTTTAGGTTTTGCGTGCAGCGCCAATGTCGGCGCCGACGTGGCTGTTTTTGAACCGACGCACGGTTCTGCCCCCAAATATGCCGATTACGAAACTTCCATCGTCAACCCGATTGCGATGATTCTCTCGGCTTGCATGATGCTTGACCACATCGGCGAAATTGAAATCGCAGCCAAAATCCGTAAAGCCGTTGCCGAAGTTGTTGAGGAAGGTAACGTCCGCACCTACGATATGATGAAAATGCGCGGCAAGCCCAATGTTGTTGAGAACGGTGCCGCCTCCACCAGCCAAATGGCAGATGCGATTATTGCGAAGCTAAAATAGAAACGCAAAGTCGCGAAGATGCAGAGACACAAAGAAAAAATGCCCCGCGTCTTTGCATCTTCGCGCCCTTGCGTTAAGTTTTTATGCAGTAGAAAGGTATCTATGGATATTAACGAACTCTGGCCTGAGCTGGCCTGGATTGAAGACCTCGACCTGCGGGCGACGACCACCAAAACTTGGGAATTGGCCCTCGAACGCAGCGTTTTGACCCCCGAGGACTTGCAGCGCATTCCCTTCACCCTGCTGGCCGGGCCGGATCTAAAAGTCAGCTTTATGGCGCATAAACGCGCTGTGGTGCATGTCGCTAAAGAGAGCGCCCTCAAGATGATTGAATTCTTTGGCGACGAGTTGCCCATCAACATGGATGTCGTCATTGCCGGGGCGATCCTGGCCGACGTTGGCAAGTTGCTGGAATACGAACTCGACAAGAATGGCAAATCCTTCCAGGGCGTGTATGGCAAATATCTGCGGCATCCCTTCTCCGGGGTCTCACTGGCCGAAGAGTGCGGCGTGTCCGCCGAAGTTTGCCACATCATTGCTGCCCACGCCGCCGAGGGCGATCTGGTCAAACGCAGCACCGAAGCCTACATCGTCCATCACGCCGACTTTATGACCTTCTTACCTTTTAAGAGCCGTTTGGTCGTCTAAAACTCATTTCCGCGAGGTTGCAAAGAGCAAAGCCCTTTTTGCTAATCTTCGAGACTTCGTGTCTTCGTGGTAAAAAATAACCACCAAGGCACGAACACACTAACTTATTTGTTTTCTTCGCACCTTATTGAAGGAATCGCTATGGCACAAACATTTGCCGAAAAAATCCTTGCCAAAAAAGCCGGGCTATCACACACTGTCCCTGGTCAGATTGTTAATATCACACCCGATGTGGCGCTCTCACACGATAACACTGCCCCCATCTACGGCATTTTTAAAGAGATGGGCGGCCAGCGCGTTTTCGATCCCAAGATGCACGCTATCTTCATTGATCACGCTGCTCCCGCGCCGACCACCAAACACGCTGAAAATCACCGCATCATCCGCGAGTTTGTCGCGGAACAGGGCATCGAGAACTTCTACGATGTAGGGCGCGGCATCTGCCATCAGGTGCTCGTAGAGGAGGGGCTGGCCCTGCCCGGTGAAGTCGTCCTCGGTTCCGATTCGCACAGCCCCCACGCCGGGGTCATGGGCGCTTTCGGGGCGGGCATTGGCCGCTCGGAGATGGCTTCCATCTGGGCGGTTGGCTCACTCTGGTTGCGCGTCCCTGAGAGCATGAAAATCGCCGTGGACGGCCAGTTCCAGGCCGGTGTGACCGCCAAAGATTTAGCGATCAAAGTCATCGGCGACCTCGGCGCGGACGGCGCGCTGTATATGTCGGTTGAGTGGCACGGCGCAGCCATCCGCTCGCTGGATATTTCCCAGCGTTCGATTTTGCCCAATATGATGGCGGAAATGGGCGCCAAAAACAGCGTGATCCCGCCCGATGATGTGACTCTCGCTTATTTAGCAGAACGCGCCAGACGGGAGTTTGAGTTGGTCCTGCCTGACGAGGATGCCACCTACGCCCAGAGTTACACCTACCGGGCCGAAGACCTGGAACCGATGATCGCCTGCCCACACACCGTCGATAATGCCCAGCCGCTTTCCAAAGTCGCCGGGATGCGCGTGCATCAGGCCTTTTTGGGAACCTGCACCAATGGCCGCCTGGAAGATTTAGCTGCCGCTGCCGCCGTGCTCAAAGGCCGTAAAACCGCTCCCGGGACGCGCTTGCTGGTCATCCCGGCCTCCTCGCAAGTTTATCTGGATGCGCTCAAAGCCGGGTACATCGAAACTTTGCTCGAAGCGGGCGCGGCCATCGAAAGCCCCGGTTGCGGGCCGTGCATGGGCAATCACATGGGAGTCCCCGCGGTGGGAGAAGTCAGCATCAGCACATCCAACCGCAACTTCCGCGGCCGTATGGGCACGAAAGAATCCGACATTTACCTTGCCAGCCCGGCGGTTGTAGCCGCTTCGGCGGTGGCGGGTGAGATTACACATCCGAAGGATTTATGAAACCATTGAGGGTTGCAGGTTGCACGTTTAAGGTTTAAAGTTAGTTGTGCTAGGGATAACCTTCGACCTTAAACTTTCAACCGATAAACCAGATTGTGAGAAAGCAAATGAACAAACTAATTAAAGGTCGTGTCTGGAAATACGGCGACAACGTTAACACCGATGTGATCTTTCCGGGCAAGTATACCTATACCGTTAGCGACCCCAAAGAGATGCCTCAATACGCCCTGGAAGATTTGGATCCCAACTTTGCCAAAGGCATGCAGCCCGGTGACATCATTATTGGCGGGACGAATTGGGGCTGTGGATCATCACGTGAGCAGGCTGTTGTGTGTTTGAGCGAAGCGAATTTAGGCGCGATTGTTGCCAATTCATTCGCCCGCATTTACTACCGCAACTGCCTGAACAATGCCCTGCCCGCACTGACCTGCCCCGAGGCGGTGGATGCCATCGAAAATGGCGAAACCATCGAAATTGACCTGGCCGCCGGAAAAATTCGCTGCGCTGCCGGGGCATTCACCTTCCCACCGTTGCCCGAAGCCGTGATGGAAATCTTCAACGCTGGCGGGTTGATTGAGTATACACGCCAGAAATTAGAGAAAGTACGTGTATGATTTACATAAATCGAATTACTTCAGTTGAATATCTTATTAATCTTTTAGATAAGGTGTAGTCATTGTGAACCGCCCCTCGCGTAATTGGTCTTTCATTGATGTCACTCTCCCTTGGCTGATACTTGGTGTTTTGGTAGTTTTTGTCTATGTGATGTTTTTCCAAACACCCTATATTGGGTTCGATTTTAATCCGTCAAATGCAGAGATCATTGAACTATTTATTCAAGCGCAAGAGGGAGATGGTCTTGCTGTAGGCGATCAGCTCACCCAGGTTGGCCAACTCTCTTGGAGCGCCTATCGAGAAAATCCCTATTTGCCATTATTTAATAATACTCAAACTTTTGATGAAATTACTTTAGTTGTGCAGCGGGACGATCAGGAGAAATTGATCTTATGGAGACTCCCAGGGCCTACCTATCTGGAAATCATCAATCGATTATTTAATATTTGGTGGTTAGGTTTTATTTTCTGGATGATTGGAACCATTTCGGTGCTATTGATTCGCCCCCGAGACACTCGTTGGTGGTTATTCATTGGTTTTAACTATCTAACAGCAATCTGGTTGGTCGTCGGCAATTGGTCTCGTTGGCAGGTATGGGGAGGGGCAGTATTCTTTGCATCCGTTCTGTGGTTGTGTGTCCCCGTGTATTTACACCTGCACTGGATGTTTCCGAAGCCGCTTTGGCAAATGCCACGCTGGCTGATTCGGGGGGTTTATGGTATCAGCATCTTCCTTGCCATCGCAGAATGGTTTCTGCTCTTGCCACGGGGCACGTATTATTTTGGCTTTCTATTGGCTACTGTTGGGATTGTAGTTTTACTATTTTTGCACTACCTGACTCAACCAGAGTTCCGGCGTGATGTTGGTCTTCTATTTGTTGCTTTTATCGGGGCGATCTCCCCATCTATTATCTTAGGTATAGTGCAGTTATTTGGTGTTGTTCCCAGAATTGGAGGTGGAAGTTTACTTGCACTGCCGATTCTTCCTGTGGCATATTTTTATGCTATCTATCGACGCCGTTTTTGGGGGATAGAGGCACGCGCGAATCGACTTATTGCCGCCTACGTTTTTTTTATTCTGTTAGGAATTTTTGTTGTACTAACAAGTTTGGTAATGGGTTGGCTTTTTTCATTTGATAACTTGACGAGTTCGGGCTTGATAATCGCTTTATTTTCTTCGGTTTTGACAGCGATTGGATACCCCTGGTTTATACGCTGGTTTGAATTTTACTTGTTGGGAATAAAACTGCCGTCAGAGCAACTTGTCGAGAGCTACGCCAACCGGATTACGGTTAGTTTGACAGAGAAAAGCCTGGTCCAATTGGTTCGAGGTGAACTGCTCCCCAGCTTGATGATACGTCAATCTGCGTTGCTGCGCGTGGAGAGTGGAAATGAAGTGAGAGCAATTTATACGGATAATGTAGAAAAGAACCAACTACCAGGATATGGTGAAGCTTTGAAATTGATAGAGTTTGGGAATCGTTATCTCTATCCTTTAGCCAACGAATATTTATCGTGGGTGCGTCTAAGTTTGCCATTGCGTGTAGATGGAAATGTGCGTGGACTGTGGTTATTGGGCCGTCGTGATCCCGATGATTATTACAGTCAAACCGAGGTTGATGT
>JABGRQ010000131.1 GCA_018648225.1 Chloroflexota bacterium | reverse complement strand
TCATGCACAACGTACAACCCAACCAGAAAGTCCGTATTCTCCAGGTGGAGATCGCCGTTCCTGCCAATGCGGAAGATAGCGAAGTACGCGACGAGATCTCAGCGCTACTGACCGAAGCGGGGATCGCTTCCCCGGAGAGCCATCTCCTGGATTGGCGCTATACCGGCATCGAACGATCCGTAATCGCCAGTGACGACCCGCACGAAGAGGCGATCTTTACCAGCAATGCCGGCAATATGGAATTGCCAGGGGCGATCATCAATCGGGTGCGCCCGATGAGCTTTGATGAAGCCCAATGGCTGTTTTGGGAATATAGCGACCACTTGCCTATGGTCATCGAACTGAATGACGGCAAAGTGCTATTACCATCGCAAGATAGCGAAGGCAACGGGCCAGGCTGTTTGATGGGGATGGTCTACCAAAACGGCCAATTCCGGGACGATACGTTATTCACCTACGACTGAGATGAACGAGCAACGCATCTCTGCATCTTTCGAGTTGGAGAGCCAGGGAGTATCTCCCCTGTCCCCAAACTCTCTGGCTCCCTTGCAGTATCCCATCCCAACTCACTAACTCGCAAAAAGGAATAAGCCATGAAGATCACTGTTTTACAAGAAAACATCAAGCACGGATTGAGCATCGTTTCGCGGGCGACATCGCCCCGCACCACTTTGCCCGTACTGGGAAATATCCTGGTCGCAACCGAAAATGGCCGCCTGCGCCTGGCGGCGACGGACCTGGAGTTGAGCATCACCTGTTGGATCGGCGCCCGTATCGAACGGGAAGGGGCCACGACAATGCCGGCACGCACCTTCTTCGATCTGGTGGGCACGCTGCCACCGGAGGCCATCTCACTGGCGTATGACGAGGTGGCTGCAACAATGAAACTGGGTTGTGGCCAATCGAATACCCAATTGAAGTGCATCCCGGCGGAGGAATTCCCGCCGCTCCCGGCTTTTGAAGGCGAAGGCATTCAAATCGATTCGAAATGCCTGTTGGAGATGATCCGCCAGACAGCTTTCTCGGCCTCCAGGGATAGCGCCCGCCCCGTACTGACCGGTGTGCTGGTGACCATCGCCGATGAGGATATCACCCTGGCCTCGGCGGATGGTTTTCGCCTGTCGGTACACAAAGCCAAACTCCCTACGCCGGTTGCAGAGCCCGTCCGTGCGCTGGTTCCGGCTAAATCCCTGACCGAACTGGCCCACATCCTGAAAAACCAGACAGGCATGGTGAACGCGGCCTTTGCCAACGGGCGCATGATTTTCCGCACGCCGGACGTCGAACTGGCTACCCAACTGATCGAAGGGGAATTCCCCGATTACCAGCAAATCATCCCGGAAACGCATACCACCCGCGTGGTAGTGCCTACGAACGTACTCCAGAAAGCCTGCCAGCAAGCCGGGGTGTTTGCCCGCAATGATTCGCTGGTCGCCGCCCTGGACATCCGGGAGGATAGCGTAGAAGTCTCGGCCCAAGCCGATGAACTGGGTTCAAGCTGCACCCAGGTAGCGGTAGCCACCGAAGGTCCCGGGATGCGCATTGCATTCAATATCCACTACCTGCAGGATGCCCTGGCGGCTATCCAGACCCCTAGCGTGGCGCTGGAAGTCAGCGATCCCGTCAAACCAGGGACCATCCGTCCGGTGGGTGAAGAGCATGCCTTCCTGCATTTGATGATGCCGATGAACACGGCGTAATGAAAGTGCTCCGGTGTCAGGTGTTACGGTATCCCGTGATACTTGAACACCTGACACTTTTTCCCCAACCGACACCCCATACGGAGGAATAACAATGTCATCTCCCCCAAATATTCCCCACGAAAGGGATACTTCTACCCCTTACACCGTTTTTCACCACCAGCCGTTATGCCATTGGATGATTAACGGAAAAACCCGTGCCGAAGACCTGGGCTGGCCGCAGAACTACGAACGGATAGCCATCGTCAAGGCCCATACGCTGGAGCAGGTCTATGCCAAAACCCAGCATCTTCACCGCCCCTGGTGGGAGAACCCGGGCGTCAAAGCGTTCGGTGCCCTGGCCCGTTCCACATCCATCGGCGACATCGTGCAAGATGGCGATGGGCAGCTTTGGGTGGTCGTCGATTTCGGTTTCGAGAAGCTAACCGGCAACCTGGCCGCCTTGGAAAAGGCCACTCAGGCGACCATCCACCTGGACATCCTGGACGGCGGCTCGCTGATGTCGGTATGGTGCGGGCCTCCAGAACAGATCCTGTTAGGACCCGTAACACAAAAGATATCTGCTCCAGAGATGGATGGTTTTGCCACGGCTCTTGAAATCGCCTGTGGCCGGTTGCTGGCTTCACTGGTAACCAGCCGGGCACAGCGACGCGAAATGAGCAAAGTCTGAGATTTCCTCTGGAATACTACACAAAGCCCCTGGTGCCAGCACAGCGCCAGGGGCTTTTTCTATCCCCCCGGGCTTCTTTTTCAGAAGCCCGGCGCATTGCCTGTTCGAAAGGAAATAACCATTATGAACGCCCCTCCGTTGGATCTCCGGGTCCAAACCCCCTATGAATTACCCAAACTGAAACTGCGTCCGTTACGAGAGCAGCCCGCCTATCGTGTTGCCAATAACCCCACGGCCTGTAACCTGCTCGAATTGCTGGCGGCTGTCGTCGGCGGCGCCCGGCAGATCGAGATCGCCGAGGAATTGCTGCAACGCTTCAAAGGCCTCACCGGCCTGTACCGGGCCAATATCGCCGAGATTGCCGCGGTACCCGGCATCGGCCAGCGCACGGCGGCTTCGCTGGTAGCCTCCCTGGAACTGGGCAAACGCCTGGCGATGGACGTACCGGAAGAACCGCCGGCGATCCACAGCCCGGCGGACGCTGCCCGGCTGGTGCAGCACGAAATGAGCGTGTTGGAACAGGAACACCTGCGTGTGATCGTGCTCAATACCCGCAACCGGGTTCTGGATATCGTCGAGGTCTACAAAGGCAGTCTGAACAGCGCCCAAATCCGGGTAGCCGAAATCTTCCGGCCCGCCATCCGTCTCAATGCCGCGGCGATCATTGTCGTTCATAACCACCCCAGCGGGTCGGCAGACCCGAGTCCCGACGACGTCGCCGTCACAAGGTCCATCGTCGAGGCCGGAAAAAACCTGGACATCACGCTGCTCGACCACATCATTATCGGCCGGGCGCCTGGCAAGCATTGGGTATCGTTGAAAGAACGACAATTAGGCTTTGACAGTGTGCGAGAAAAACGTTCCCGCTACCAGGCCGCAGAAAGCGCGCGCCCATACGAAATGCCCTACCGGATCATCGAAGCCTTGCCCGATGAATATGTACTCTTTCCTGAAGATGCTACGCAGGACACCTGGCATCTTTTCATCGATGCCTTCGCAACACAGCGCTGCCCGGCTTGCAAAGGCAAGGGCTGTGATTTTAACCTACGCCCTTGCTGGGCTTGCGGCGGGCGAGGGGCATGCTGACCCCTATCCCCCTGAATAAACAAACCAATACTTGAAAGGAGACAACCATGTTTGACAGAACTTGCATGAAAGGAAGCTTGAAATGAACACGCTAAACACCCGCGCCCGGCTGACCCTGGACGATCTTGAAGCCGGCATCGAAGCGGATATCACCCTCAGCATTCCCCTGGAGGCTGTCGCCAAACTGGTCCAGTTCGATACCCAACAGTTGGGGATTGGCGACCATATCTATATCGACCCCCTGGGGGATGAACTGCTGATTTCCTTCACGTTGCACAATGAGAGAGCGCTTTCCGGATACGTACACCCCGCGTAGCGCATTTTTCCCTACCCACACAAGCGATATTTTAACCACGAAGCCCAGCTCCCCAACTTCGGGAGGTGGGCTTCTCCTATTCACACCCACAAGGAGAAAAATCGTGAATACAAATCAACAAATCACCCAACTCTCGGAAGCCAACTACGAACTGCTCGTTGAAGCGCTGCATATCCTGCGGGAACTGGTCGCTGCTGCAGAGAATGATGTCTTCACCGATTCGCCTGAGCGTGCTTCGAGTGTTTCCGAGGCCGAAGAGGCGATCCGGCAGGCCCATCAAGTCTTCCAAACCCTGGAGCAGACTGCCTGGCAGATTTTGCAGGAAGCTGAAGAAGCTTTTTATGCGATAAGCCGGGCGCGTGCACATGCGGCCAACGGCAACTGGCCGACGCCCCGCTCTATCGCCGATTATATGCTGTGGATCCAGGATGAGTGGGAAGTCCAAAATCACCTGGTAGCCGAAAACGACCCGGTATGCGATCCGGTTTATGCCAACGCCCTGCTCAACCTGGTTGGTGAACTACATGGTTTGGGCTTCAAGCCCTCGCCGGTCCCCTGGCAGCTTGCTATGGAAAACACTCAACTGGAAATGGCGTGACAAGAACTACTAATGGGTTGGGAGGGGGTAACTCCTCTCCCAATAATCGCTATAATAACCATTGAATATCGAGATGGTATAATGAAACCACCGACTTGTAGTCAGGAGTTGTTGATTATGAACTCTAATTACCACCCTGTTCCTAATTTTGCCTCACTGTTGGCAGATCTCCCGCCGGAAAGCGTGCGACTGGTAGAACAGTTCGTGTTGTTTTTACGCGAACAGGCATATCAGAACCAAGAGAGCGCCACAATTGTAAAAGAAGTGCAACGGTCTCCGTATATGTATCCCACGGTAGCCGTACCAGCCAAGTCGATTGATGGATTGATCGGAATCATGCCACCCCTGGGAGGCAATGCTTTAGAAGATGCGGAAGTCCTTTACAACGGGAACTGATCCATGGAAATTGTCATTGACACTTCAGTTCTCGTCGGGATGCTTGTGCCGAATGACCACTGGCATCAACAAGCTGTTGAGTTGGGGAAAGCCATCCAGAAGCAAGCACATTCTCCAGTTTATTTGGATTGTGTGGTTGCTGAAGCGCTCAGTGTGATCGTTCGTCGTCTTGAAGAAAAGGGGCTTTCAGCAGAAATTGATTCTGTTCTGAAGAAATGGAACGCCCAAATCCCTTCGGATGCCATTTCCTGGGTCTTTCCAGATGTGCCACGTTTATATGCAGAAACTGTCGGCTTGGTTCAATCCTCTGCTGGCGCGTTAAATTTCAATGATGCCCTAATCTCGCTGGCTTGCCGTGAGCGAGGTATTGAATCCATTGCCAGTTTCGATCACGATTTTGACCAAATTGACTGGCTGGAGCGCCTATCAGTGCCCGAAGATATCACCCCCTAGGAGAGTATTCGTTTCAGGTGAAACTGTTTAGATCAACGAATCCATCATAACATTTCCTGATGCCAATTATTCAGGATCGAAATGGAAAAGCCCCGTGTACCCTGGCGGGGCTTTTTGCTTCTCTAAACTTTTGAGAAAGGGGCATCAAGGTTCGAAAACCAAAATCGCAGAATGACTGTTTTCCGCCAATAGGGGCATAGGCTTCCAAAGCTAATTGCACGCGCATCTGCACGGCCGCCGCAGGTCAACCCGCTGGCAAGATACCCCTTCCGGAATGCACAAAGTTATAGGAATTGCTTGCCAGGGGATAGCTTTCGATGTCTTTGGCATTTGGCGATCTTCTCTATGCATGGGCTGTGAGCTACCAACAGCTAAAGCAAGTTGGCTTCCTGGTTCGTCCAGCGTTGCCCG
>JABGRQ010000130.1:10435-15847 GCA_018648225.1 Chloroflexota bacterium | reverse complement strand
CCTTGCGTTTGCGTTATCGAATAGAAATGCGCTGTATTTGCGCAAAAATAAGGTATGAGTAGAGTTTATCACAGGATGCGCTTGGAGGGTAATTCTTGTGGTGTGTGGAAATTGTTGTAATAATCTGCCCTTTTAGGTATAATCCCCACTGCTTCGGGCGGTTAGCTCAGTTGGTTAGAGCGCTTCCTTTACACGGAAGAGGTCGCAGGTTCGAGTCCTGTTCCGCCCACAAGAAATGCCCCTACATAAAGGGGCATTTCTTCGTTATCGCGCTCTGTATCATCTCTGAACTTAGAAATTTGGTGGCGATTGAAACTTACCCGTAATTTCAGTAAGCGCTTCTGCTGCTGCCAGAAGCGCCATATCGTTCCAGCGCTGGCCCACGGCTTGAATTCCGACAGGGATGCCAGCTTTCGTATGCCCAGCGGGGAGAACGACAACCGGATTTCCGGTCATGTTGAAAATGGTTGTGAAGCTCATATTTGCCGTGAAATAGGGGACATCCTGACCGTCGATTTCGATAGGCTGCCCAGTTTTGCAGTGTTTAAATGCTGCTCCGACGGTAACCGGACACAGCCAGGCATCCCATTTGGAGAGAAAAACTTCCAATTGAGCGATCAATAGGTCGCGGCTGGTCAGCGCCTCCGCGTAGCGTGTCATTTTCAACCCGAGGCCACTCACATAGCCCTTTTTGAGCGGCGATGGATCTGCCATCCTTCGAAATTGTAAACTCGTTAGCAAGCGGGGAATTGTATCCATGCCGGAGCCAATTTCTGCCCCTGCGATCTCGCCATAGAGTTGCCAGGCCAGGTCATAGTCAAAATCTGGTGGAGAAATTTGCTCTACATGGCAACCCGCCTGGCCCAGATCGCCAGCCAATTTTTGCATGATTGCCCGCGTCTCTTGAGATGCGGCCACTCCGCCAAAGTGATCTGTCCATGCAATGCGATACGTTTTTAGCGGCTTTTTTTGCACCGGTGTTACCGTGATGGGCGGTGCTTCCCAGCGGCGGCCATCTGCACCGGCAATCAAAGAGAGTGCTAGCCGCAAATCGTCTATGGAGCGCGCCAGGGGACCAGGCATTCCCATATGGCGTACCCCTTGTGGTGATCCGGGTGGCTCGGGAATGTGGCCTGCCAGTGAGATTAGATGGTCTGTGGGCTTGAGCGCAAATACCCCGCAAAAATGAGCCGGGATTCGCACAGACCCCCCGAGGTCGCTGCCAATTTCGAGGGGCGAGAATCCTGCCGCGAGGGAGGCCGCGCCACCCCCCGTGCTTCCCCCCGGTGTACAGGTAATATTCCAGGGATTATTTGCCCTTCCAAATAGCGGACTGTCGCTCTGGATGTCCAAAGCCAGCATGGGCATATTGGTTTTTCCTAAAACGATCGCGCCTGCCTGCCGCAAGCGGGCGACAACGGTGGCATCTTGCTCAGGGATGTAATTTGCAAGGGGCTTAAAACTGCTGGTCGTCCGCAGTCCCGCCGTTTCGAAAGCATCTTTGATGGTGATCGGCACGCCATGCAATGGCCCCCATAGAACGCCTTTTTCGAGCGCAGCATCTGCGGCAGACGCAGTTTGACGGGCATTCTCTTCGTTCAGCGTCACAATCGCGTTTAGGCTGGGATTGTATTTGGCGATCTGTGCCAAATGTGCCTCCAGAATTTCTGTAGCAGAAGCTTTTTTTTCGCGAATGAGTTCGGCTAATTCGGTCGCGGAGCGGTAAATAAGTTCGGGCATGAGTTTACCTCCAGTTGTAGCGCGTGTGAGGGTTTATGGATTGAGGCTGCGAGACCCTATTTAGAAATTGATTTCAGGTATAGCTCTTCAACTTTTTTTCTTGCCCAGGGCGTTCGGCGCAAGAATTTCAGGCTGGATTTGATACTGGGATCATGCGTAAAGCATTTTATAGGGATGCGGATTCCCAACTCCTCCCAGCCGAATTGTTCAACCAGCTGTTTCAGCATCATTTCAAGGGTAATCCCATGCAGGGGGTTATTGGGTTGCCGATTTTTCATTACATATCTCCAACAGATGCGAATTAAGCGGACTCAACCATTATTTGTATGGGGCAATAGTAGCTTGAACAGCGAAACTAGCGTTGTCATTCCGAGCGTAGCTAGGAATGACATTAGAAGCGGCTTGATTCATCACTGGCATAGGCACGTTTCAATATTACGGTTCAGGGATTCTTCACTCCGCTGCGCTCCGTTCAGAATGACGCGCGTTCAAGCTTTTGTTGACGATTACAGATTTAACCATTTTTTGCTCTGCGCTTGGCAGCGCCTTGCGCTTTTGTATAAGTGTAGTTCAAAAACTAAGACAAGGCAAATTTTTGGGAATCAGCAAGCCCCCTGAAAGAGTTTATCTCACAGGGGGCTTGCGTTGGAATGGCTCGCGTGGATGGATTTGATTCTTATGCAGCCGTGAAAATCCTGTTCTGTCTATTGTTCAAAGTCATCCCAGCCAAAGTTGAATCCATTTACATTTTTGCCCGGCGAGAGATCCACCTGATGGGTTTGGACGGTGTTATTGCGGTTCGGGAAGGTGAAGGTGCCTCCAAAATTTTGTATCAACACAGTATCATTACCGTGATTGAACGTATCGACCACCACACAATATGTGCCCGCTTCCAGCCCATCGAATTTATAGCCGCCACTGGAGTTTGTTGATTGCGTAGCCTTTGATGTTGTCGGGGGGCATTTTCCGGAAAATAATTCCACCACGATACCCGAGAGCAAGAATTCGCTGTTGAAAACTCCATCGCCCTCAGGAAGGCCGGAACTCATGGTTATGCAACCGGTAGTTGCGGGATTTAAATCATCACAATCTTCTATCCAAACCAATCCGCTGATTGACCCCAGCGGGATCGGTGGCGCTGAGATAGTCGGCAGGGCGCTGGTATCACCGGTGATGGTGGCATGTTCAAGCCACGCCCAACAATCTGCGCCACCGCCGGGATTTTTGATGATCACATAAGGGTCCGAACTGGCTGGCCTCGCAACCACTTCAAAGGAGCCATTGGTTACAATCGAGCCAGTGATCGGGTATTTGAGGCCGGGGCCAGAGCGGCAGTTGGTATTCACGCTAACGGATAACATCGGTTTTCCAGGAACTGTTGGCGCCGTGGTTGCTTCCGGAGCCTGTGTGTTTGCCGGGGCTTGTTCACTGGTCGGGGCGGTGGTTGGCGCATTTTGATTCTGTTGTAATGCAACGATTGTGGCTGCCAATTGGGTTGCCTCAAGATTTGGTCCATCGGGTGTTGCAGTCGTAGTGGGTATTCCACAGGCAAGCGTGGCGAATACTAGCGCCAAGATCCCCATAACAAGTTTGTTTTTCATAACGGATATTTTTCCTTTTTAGCGCATTTACACTAGCCAAAACGCCCGCCAAATAACGGGTGTTTTGGCTAGTAGAAAAGTATTTTACGGAAGATCAACACAATTTCCGGTATCCAAAATAATGGTGTGATTGGGATTCGCGACAATCGCACACATTTGGGTCGCGCTAGCGGGACGATTGTTCGTGGTAAAACCGCGGAAGGGGCGCGGGCCGCCGTACAAGAACCAGCTCCCACCACCACCAGACCCGACTTGTTCCTGGGTGAAATTGTTAAAATAAAAATGGACATGCATCCCCGGCAAAACTTCCGTATACTCAAAAGTTTCATACTCAACGACGTAGGTACTGCCGTCCAGCATAATGGAATTGATGCGCACTTGAGGCCCTGGGGGCAATGTTGCCGTGGGGATTTCCGTTGGCTCCAGGGTGGCTGTTGGCTCCGATGTGGCGGAAGGCTCTGGAGTCAGAGTCGCGGTTGGCTCCGATGTGGCGGTGGGTTCTGTCGTAGCGGTGGGCTCCATAGTGGGGGTGGCAGTTGGCTCTGAGGCACTGAAGCCGCCAAGCCCAAAGAAAGCCAGTGCGCCAATCAGAATAACGCCGACTGCGCCGATCCCAATCCATTTAAGCGGCAAGCCACCTTTTGGCTTTTTTGCCGTAGCCGTAGCGGGTGGTTTTGTTGGCGGCGGCCCAGGTTTTATAGTGCTGGCTACACTTGCCGGAGCCGCTACTTTTAACGATTCGCTGAACGGAACTTCATCAATCATGGTTCCAGACATCTTTAAAGATTCTGCGGGTGGAGCTTCTTCGATCATCGTGCCAGCTATCTTTGGAGATTCAACAGGAGGAGCATCTTCAATCATGGTGCCGCCCATCGCTTCGGCTCCAGTAAGTGGAGCTTCTTCGATAATGGTTCCCGATAAATCTGGCGGGGCAATATTTTCGATGGGTTTGGCATCCGTAGTTTGACTGAGGTTTGCTGCGCGTAATGCCGCTGCAAATTCGGCGGCTGTCTGATAGCGCTCATTTTTGTCTTTGGCCATAGCTCTGACTACCGCAGCAACGAGTGCGGGCGGCACATCCGGGTTGATTTGGCTTGCGTCAGGAACGGGGTCATTAACGTGCATCATTAAGATGGACATTGCAGAGTTGGCTTCAAAAGGCCGCTTGCCTGTTAGGGTCTCAAATAATGTTACGCCCAGGGAATAAATATCCACCCGATGATCGGCCATTTCTCCCCGAATGATCTCGGGTGCCATGTAGAAAGCTGTTCCGACAACTGCGCCCGTAGCTGTGTGCTGTTTCCCGCCGACGATCTTGGCGATGCCGAAATCCATCAAAATGGATTGCCCCTGAAGATTGAGCATGATATTGGCTGGTTTGATGTCCCGGTGGATCATGCCGCGCTTATGGGCGTATTCTAAAGCATCACAAATATTGGCAATGATTTCGACAGCATCATGGGTTGAAAAGCTGCGCCCATCTTCATTCAGGCGTTTCATGCGATCTTCCAGGGTTTCGCCCGGCACGAATTCCAAGACCATATAATAAGTATCACCGTCGTTGGCGAAGTCGTGTACCTGGATGATATTTGGATGGCGCAATTGTGCAACAGAAACCGCTTCTTCCTCGAATCGGCTGATAAATTGTGGGTCTGAGGACAAATGGGGATGAATTAATTTTATCGCAACAGCTCGCCGCAAGTTAGGATCATTCGCTCGAAAAACAGAAGACATGCCTCCTGCGCCCAGCAAATCCTCAATCTCGTATCGGTCGCTGAGTTTGCGGCCTATCCATGAGGGTTCAGACATAAAATACCTCCAATAATTTCTTTGCTATCTCTGGTAAATAATTACGTTTATTGAAACTACTCAGCTTTCTTGTTTCTCGCTCAGGCTTACGCCTTCGCCGCAGGCTGAGTAGTTTCCATCTATTTGTCAACAATCCACAACCAGGCATTGTTGAATTGGCAATTGGTGGTTCCCGATTCGTTCAAGGCGACCATTGCCACAAAACCACGTTCAAAGTAGGGTGTTTCAGATTGGACGACAGCCAGATTCGGTTTGAAATTGC
>JABGRQ010000130.1:0-10335 GCA_018648225.1 Chloroflexota bacterium | reverse complement strand
AAATCAATCCCGTTGCGTAGTTTGCCGTCCAGCATGGAGTTGAAAACAACATGCCCATTCGCTCCGCGGGTGGCAATCACCAGATATTGGCTTAGTGCATCCTGATTGCCATTCGAGCGCAAAACCAGCCCGCAACCTGCCAGCCCGGTTGTTGTATCCCAGGTAATATCCGTTGAAACGACGAAGTTTTGCGCCACGGTGCCGATAAAATCGTTAACATAATCGTGTTGCAAATATCCCGTCACGGTAAGCGCGGTCGGGGGATGTATCCAGGCCACATGCCCGTTGGCCGGGTCAATCCCGTATAGGGGCAATTCGGCCCGAATCGGCGCTTCAACCGTCGCCGTTGCGGCTGCAGCCTCAGCGTCGAGTCCTGCCAGGGCTGCCTGTGTGGCAACCGCGGCGGCGGCTTGCTCGGTTGCCTGAGCCACCGCCGTTTGTAGATCAGCCTGGGCATCAAAGCCGTCACTCGCTCCAGCCGTTGCGGTCAGCGAGATGGATTGCCCCAGCGCCTGAGCGGTCATTTCCGGGGCGCTGGCCCCGCCCCCACAGGCAGCCAACCCTAGAGCCAGGATCGCGCTCATAATGGATAATGATCGCAGTTTCATCTAGTTCACATCCTTACGTTTTTGCAGCAAGACGATCCCAACGAACAGGATTCCGCTAATCACAAGCTGGGCAATCCAGGTTTTCAAAAGAAACGCGCCATATTCTGCGGGATTGGCTTTATTGACAAACGCCCAGCCAAATTTTTCCCGATAGGTTTTGATAAAGGTCTCGGCTGGCTGGATGGACGAAACAACATTTGCCTGGTGGGTGATTGAAGCTTCCTGAAAAGCAACCACTTTGGCTTTATAAACTTCAATCTCTGCCTCGTAGGCCGCAAATTCGGCCTTTGAGGTGGCCTGGATTTGTTCAACTTCTGTCTGATATTCCTGCAATTCAGCAAGATAGGCTGCTACAGCCACCGAGTCCGATTGGTCAACCGGCTGCTCTGGCGCCTCCGGAATAACGGGGTCAGCCGGACGAACGGGTTCTGGGCCTGGGCCGGGTGGTAATGCCTCATCAATGGCTGGATGATAGAGGCTACCAATGCCAGGGAAATTGCACGATTCTTCCCGGACGACATTGCTGCCCAAACATTTACAACCATTGGCGAGCTTGTCTTCAGCCGACATGGCTGCAATTTTTTCCGGAGGCAGCGTCAGGCAAATATCGGCAGCAATATCCGAGCCTACGCCTGAAACGCCCAGGAAGCCTTGAAAAGCCCAACGGGTAGAAGTGATCCCGCTGACTGCATCGGGCATGGGTACCAAGACCCCGCCTAAAACGATCTGCGGCAACATCAGCAAGATTACGATCAGCGGGGCCGCGTTGGCGGATGGAGAAAGTGCTGAAGAGAATAGGCCTAACATCATTCCGGCCAGGGTCGCTAAGGTCAATGATATATACATCAAACCAAATTCGAGTATGCCGCCGGGCATATCGTAGGCCAGGAAGTGAATAATCATATATGTGGCTGTTTGGTAAAGCGCCAAAGCAGCCGCCACCCAAACTTTGGAAAGCACGTATGGCAAAATCTTCAAATTGACTAACCGCTCGCGTTTGTAGATTTCGCCCTCTTTGACAATCTCACGCATTTGAGAAAGTCCCCCGATCATCACGCCATAAATGGTCAACAAAAATAAAGAGATGACAATATTATTCATGTTGCCCGTGTTGAAATCGAAGGGTTTATTTCCCAATACGGCTGCCAAAAGCACCGACATCATCCCCATGAGTGGCGAAGCCGCCAACATGAGTGCCAGACTAAAGCGGTCTTTCCCCAGAATGCGCAAGTTCCGTTTTGAAAGGATAACAAACTGCCGCAGCGCAGAGACTTTCCTTTGCTTTTCGGGCAGGGCGCGTGTCTCAATATTGGCCGGTGTGCTGGCGGAAAGCGGCGCAGCGCTTTGTTGCACGCTTCCAGCTTTGTCGCCCAGGGCATCAATGACATATTTTTGGTAAGCAGGGTGTTGGCGATAGCGTTCAGCCCACTCTTCCGGCGTGCCCTTGCTCGTATCTTCCAGAACGGCGTAAATTTGGTCGAACTCCATCGCGCTGACGCGGCGATCGCGTTCAGAGCGATATTGGTCAAAGAATGCCAGGGCTTCGTCCGGCGGGCCAAACCAGGATAAAAAGCCGCCGCGCGCCAGGAATACTACCTTGTCCGCGAGGAAGACGTTTTTGGTCGCATGAGTGATTAAAATGATGGTGCGCCCTTGATCGGCCATTTGACGCATCAAGTGCATCAGGGAGGTTTCAGTACCCGGATCCAACCCCGAGGAGGGTTCATCCAAGAAAAATAAGCCGGGCTTGGTGAGTAGCTCCACCCCGATCGAAACACGTTTTTGCTGCCCGCCGCTCAACTTCATGATCTGGTTATCGCGCCGATGGGCGATATCGAGCGTTTGCATGACTTCTTCAACCCGCTGGTGGCGTTCTGCCTTGGTGGTGTCCGGCGGCATGCGCAACTGGGCGGTATAGTCGAGGGCGTCAAAGACGCTTAACTCCATGTGGATGATGTCTTTTTGCGGTACAAAGCCAATGATGTCGCGGATGGCCTCAAAATTCTCGTACACATTGGTGCCATTGACGGTGACCTGCCCATGTGTGGCGGGGCGATAACCAGCAACCGCGTCTACGAGGGTGGATTTGCCACCACCACTTTGTCCCACAACAACAACGAACTCGCGCGGCTGAAATGCCAGCGAAATATCTTGCAAGATATTGAGATCGTTGCTGACCCATTTATTCAGACCCAGAATCTCAACCCGCAAATCGACTGAATCATCAAATTGCGCCAGAGATTCAGCACCCATCACAAAGCGATAGGGGCCAATGCGAACCGAATCATTTCGTGATAACCAGGTTTCAGTCTGGATGCGCACATCATTCACGAAGGTGCCGTTGGTGCTGTCCAAATCTTTGATCTTATAACGCTGCCCGACCTTTTCGATTTGGGCATGGAATTGTGAAACTTGCGAAACACCCAAAATTACATCATTTTCGGCGGCTCGCCCAAGCTGGATGACGGTTTTATCGCCGAAGGCAATCTCTGTGGTCAGCGCTGTGGCAGCTTCGGAGGGCGAGAGATAGACCATCGAAACCATCGCGCCGGGAATTTGCCCCCCAATACGGATATTGGCGTCGTTTTCCAGGGCGCTTGGACCCGTGATTGGGTATCCATCTAAATAGGCTGTGTTGCTGGCCTGTGGCAAGGCTACTATTTGGTAGCCTCCGTGCGCGGTCTTTTCAAGGTATCCGTGGTTACGCGAAACAACCGGGGAAGCAATAATGATATCGTTGTCGTCACCACGCCCAAAGGTCAGCCTGGATTTTGTGAGTGTGTAAACATTTGGTACAGATCCAGCAATCGCTACCGACAACTGGGGCGGTACATCCATCGATGGCAAAACCTCCCCAACTGTAGTTCGGCCCAGGCCATCCAGCACTTCCACCTTTGTGGAAATCAAAGGTTCTACAGGTTGGACTGTTGCGATTTCTTCGATTGTGGTGGCGCCAATGGCTATATAATGCACTTTGACAGCTTTGCCAAAGCCGATCTCTTCACCCCCATTCAAGAGATAGGGTTCCGAAATTTTTTCACCATTGACGAATGTGCCATTGCTGCTTCCCATATCTTCCACCTGATAGGATGCCCCTCGTTTGGTGAATTTGGCATGATTGCGGGAAACGGCATTGTAATCCAGCGGCCAACTATTCGCTGGATCGCGCCCAATTGTTATTTTTTCGCCCGTTAGCTCAAACTCCTCACCCGGGGATGGTCCTTCAACGAGTACCAATTTAATATTCAACTATGAATCCTCCTTAGGAATCACAAAAAGCCAGGACAGCTAAAAACAACAATAATTCTATGTCTTTCGCTACAGCAGTGGATAAGATTTAAAAGAGAAGTACGCTGCCTTTCGTGACCTAAACTCCCCCATATTTCGATATTTTCTTATCTACGCAGCGAAAGCTTGAAATCTACGGATATTGGAAAACATGAATTGATAAGTGATGAATGGCATGATTCTGGCATTATACTGATAACCCACTGATTAGGCAAGTCTTTTGGCCTATTTAGAGTAAAAAAGTCGTATTTAAGTGCGAAAATCAGGCAAGTTGCCGCATTCGGGCGTAACTTGCCTGATTTTCTGAAAATAATTTGTGCTGGCGAGCGCTGTATTTGCTAAGGCGCTATTGTCAGGTTTGGAAAAAGGCACTTCATTTCTGTGCGGAAGCCAATGAGTAATTGCCAATCGGCCTCGATTTCCCATTGCAGGATGTTGGTGCTGGTGTGCGGGTCAAGACTATCTAAAAAAGAGGAAATATTATCAGTCAGATTGCCTTGTTGAAAACTGCTGCACATCTGCTCGAGTAACCGGGCTTGTCTGCGCAGGGCTGCAATCGGCGTTTCGCGCCAGTTCGGTGGATTGGTGGTGTAATCGTCATCGATTTGCACAAGCTGAGTGATTTTCTGTAGTGCATCCATATCGAAGACGAAATAATTATGGAAAAGAATGGTACGGGTTTCCATCTCTTGCCAAAATATCTCGCCGGGCGCGCCTTCTGGCATTAATGAAAAACTGCCCGCGATTTTCTCATTATAGCTCGCGCTATCTTCTGCTATGGATGGGAATAATGCAATCAAGTTGACTTCTGGCGAATCATGAAAATAGACGATCAGCCAGATGCCCTCGAGTTGGGGTTCAGCGCCATCTACCCTGTTGACGCCAATTGCCAGAATATTGCGTTGGTTCTCTTCTTCGAATGTCGGAACCGTGCTTGATGGGTCTGGGGTTGATGTCGGTGGAACCGCATTTTGAGGCAATTCAAATGCGAGACCGTTGCTTGAACTAAGCCGAAATCCCAGACTCAAGGAAACGAGAAAAATTGTGAAAAAAAATAGCGTGCGTAGTAATTTTGTCATTCGTATTTATCCATCTGAACTGCTGGATGTATGGTGACCGCTTTCGGAAGCAATTAATTCGCCCAATGAATTCAATGTTAGCGTGGGACTGCCATCTGTGTTGAGTAAATTTGTGCCTGTACTGGTATCGTTGAGACAATAGAAGGAGGCCACACCAATATAGAGTTGTTTGCGCATGGCGATATAGGCGTTTTGCAGCCACTCCGCTTGACTTTGTGTTTCTGCCGATTGCCCGCCGCCCCATTCGAAACGCGTTAGCCAGATCAACCCGTTTTGATGTCCGTTGGCGAGCATCACCTGGCGAACCTGTTCGTAAAAACGCAACGTATAGTCGGCGACTTCGTCCGGCGAGGTAGAGGGGGGATGTACTACCGAAGGGATGCGCAAACTGATAATGGGGATTTGCGTGCCGAGGCCGGCATCGTATAGGGATTGCAGAAAACCGAGCGCCGACTGAGTGCCCTCGATGGGGTTTAGCCCGCTTGCCAACGTGGTCTGGTGGTGACCGGCGGAACGAAGGGCGGTATCTACACTATGAAGTAAATGGACATACGCGGATGCGTTGGGGGTTGTGCCCCAGCCCTGCACTGTATTCGCGCCGGGGAAGATCTCGAAGGCGAGTAAATGTTGGGGGTATCGCCGCGCCAGCCTCAGGGCGAGCTCACTCGTCCAGGTGCTGCTGGGCCCAGAGGCCTCCATCGCCCACGCGGGCGCATTGTAGATCGACACCATCACCGCGATGGAAGTATTGCTAATTGCATTCATCGCCCGGTCTAGCTCATCCCACTGAGGATCGCTATTCGCATCCGGCCAGTATTTGGCCCAATTGAAATCAATCGTGAGCCAATCGATGCCATAATTGCTGGCAACCTGAATCGCGGTTTCGATCTGGTGGCCGCTAATTTGCAAGCAGACGCCATAGCCGAAGGCCGGAGATCCGGGGAGGCCATCTTGCGCGTGCGCAGGCGTAGCGAGTATCCCGCTGAGGCTGATGACGCTAAGGAAAATGTAGACAAGCGTTTGTCGTCTCATGGGAATTCCTTAATGAATGAGCAAACCGCCAATATATCCGGCCGTCAGGCCGAGGGCTGCGGTTAAGGCTGTTGGAATGATAAAACTTGAGATAAATTTTTTTCGCGATACGCCATAAAAATGCGTCAGAATAAAACGGAGCAGCTTTGATTCCCGAATCAGGGGGATGGCGATTTGCCAGAAACTAAGTTCTATTCGCTGTAATATGCTCATAACAATCACCTTTCTTTTAATCATCGGGATGTGGTTATTTTGACGATTTTCCCCTGGGCGTTGGCAACGACTCGAATAATTCTGGGGATGGTATGGCCCTGGGCTGTTTTGATGCTGGTTTTATAGATTAGTAAATACATGGTTTGTGCTTGCCCTTCAATCTTCTGTTGCTGCCTGATTTGCGGCTTGAGCGCAAGAATTTCCGGAAAGCGTTGGGCTATTTTTTTGTGTAGCGCCTGACGGATTTTTTCATCCATGATTAACCTGCGTAGCGGCTTTGCCGCCGCAAGAAGGCTGGAATATCCAGGTCGGTGGTTGTGATGGATGGCACCTGGTAGACTGGTTTTTCTTTGCTCTCGCTGGTGGATAGTCGCTCGAATGTGCGCGGGCGCTGGTGAATTTTCTCGGCTCCGGGCAATACCTCTTCGAGCGTGGATGCTCCCAGGCCGGTGACTACCAGGTTAACCTGAACGCGCTCTTCCATATGCGCTTTTGGGGTGGTGCCGAAGATGACTTCGGTGTCGGGGTTGGATTGCTCTTGCAGGTAGATCAGTGCTTCGCTGACTTCCATGAGCGAGAGTTCGTCGCTGGCCGTAAAGTTGGCAATTACGCCCGCGGCGCGTTGCAGCGACACTGTTTCGAGCAGCGGATGTTCAAGCGCCTGTTTGACAGCTTTGATAGCTTTGTTATCGCCGCTGCCATGCCCGATAGCCATAAGCGCCCCACCGCCCAGGTGCATCATACGTCGGATGTGCGCAAAATCGACATTGATGAGTCCGGGTTCGGTGATTAACTCGGTGATGCTCTGCACAGCCTGACGCAGCACATCGTCGGCCAGGCGGAAAGCGGTATCGAGGGGTAAATCTTTGGGGGCCACATAGAGCAGCCGGTCGTTGGGGATGGTGATCAGCGTGTCGGCAGATTTGCGCAGCTCTTGCAGCCCTTGCATGGCGTTGTGCTGACGGCGGCCCATCTCGAACGAGAAAGGCGTTGTCACTACAGCAATCGTGACGACCTTCTGCGCTTTGGCAATTTCTGCTGCTACCGAGATCGAACCGGTGCCGGTGCCGCCGCCCATGCCCGCGGTGAGGAATACCATATCGCAGCCTTGCAGCGCCTCGGCCAGGTGATGGCGGCTTTCGATGGCGGCCTCGCGCCCGATGGATGGCTGTCCGCCGGCGCCGAGGCCGCGGGTGAGTTTGGGGCCAAGCTGAATTTTGTGCGGGGCTTCACTGCGCAGCAGCGCTTGCTGGTCGGTGTTAGCAACCACAAAGTCAACCCCGCGCAAGCCGAGTTCCAACATTCGGTCAACGGCGTTACTGCCGCCGCCGCCCATGCCGAGCACTTTTATCACTGGCGCGGTACTCGCGGCTGGGATCACTCGGGTGGGTTTGGTGGGTAGGGTGTGTGAATTTGTCGTATTCATGCTTGGCTCCAAAGAATCCGCTAAATGTATTTACCTACAAGCGTAGCAAGATTCATACCATCTGCTTCAATTCGTTCCACAATGCTCCCTTGAGCGCGCAGTTCGCGCAGCTTTGTTTCGGGAAAATCACTCTCCGTACCAATCACGGTGATGCGCTGCGCCTGAGCGGCTTCCTCGATGGAAAATCCGATTGTAGGCTGATGTTTTTTGACATACGGCCAGATGGATTCGAGATATTTTTCGGGGATGCCCCACTCGTAGCTGGGTAGTAATAGATAATGAGCGATCTTCGCATTTTTCCCGGGGGCTGGGGAGGCGTTTTTGAGGGTGGTTTTTACTGTCTGAGCCAGGGTATCTACAATGGGGAGCTGCGTTCCATTGGGTTGGTACCAGGCCTGATGCTGGTCTGCGTGGCCTTTGGGGGCTGTCAAAAGCCAAAATGCGCCTCCCAACACCGTTTCCGGGATGGCTTCCATCCCTGCCACGGGCGCATTATTCAACAATTGGGCGATGGCCAACCTTGTTTCGGTTTGACTTTCTCCGGGGGGCACATCCATCCCAAAAAGAAAAATGGGACGCGGCGTATGCAGCACGGAGCGTGCCACGGCTGAATACCAGTCAAAAATACGAAAGCCGCGCTGATCTTGCTCGTCGGGCGGGGTGAAATAGGGCAGCCCGCCAGGCCAACGCTCAGGCCCGCCTGCACCCCAATCGAGCGGATGCTCACCCGCGTAAGCATACGCGCCCAGTACCAAATTGGCCAGCAAAGCAGTTTTACCGCGGCGTTGCAGGCTCTCCAGTGCGGCTTTGAGAAAAGATGTATCCCAATAATCGCCCCCGGGTTCCAGGGGTGGGAACACCGGAGTCAGGTTGGCATCCAGACAAGCCTCGGCCAGCGGCAGATAGCGGTCGATAAAACGTTCAACCAGTTCGGTTTGCGTCCAGGCGATACCGCCCCAGGCTTTGCGCAAATTAGGACGGTCGAAAAGCGCCACATAGCGCACGCCCCAGCGGGCATAGCTTTTGAAGAGAATTTCGAAATCTTGAGCGTTGTAGGTTGGCTCCAGCGCCAGCGGAAAATGCAGCAATGGCTCGATGGATGCATCCAGCAAGCCGCGCACGAAGCTTTCG
Source organism: Chloroflexota bacterium (assembly GCA_018648225.1). Lineage (NCBI taxonomy): Bacteria > Bacillati > Chloroflexota > Chloroflexota bacterium. Next base: position 1,558 of record JABGRQ010000130.1, on the reverse strand, counting down.
GGCAGAGCGCGCTCAGAGGGTGTTTGCAACACCAGCCAGCCCGCGCCAAGCTCTTTTAGCCTCGGCAGCCAGGTTTCTAAATCGCGCTGGCTGTAGTGGAGTGTGTCGGGGTAGTAGTGGAAGCCGAGTCGGTTCATGAGTTCGTCTTTTCGTTTGATCTGGGTTAGTTGATTTTCTGATCAATGGGTTGGTCTGTCTTCGTTGAGACCATCCCTCTGTTGCAAGTGCCGTGCCAATGATGCGTGCTATAATCTTTGGCCTATGATTCTTGTAACTGGTGGTACGGGTTTTATTGGTCGGGCGCTCATCCGGCAACTGGTGGATGCGGGTTATCAGGTGCGCACGCTAATTCGCCCCTCGCAAAATTCGCCGCGGTTGCCTAAGGGCGTTCCGGTGGAGGTGGCTCTCGCCGCGCTGAATGATGAACGTAGTCTGCGCGCCGCTCTGGTTGGCGTGGATACGATCTATCATTTGGCCGGGGTGGAACGCAGCGGCGTTGAAGCGGATCTACTGGAGGTGGATGTGCGCGGTACGCAAACGGTGTTAAGTGCAGCCGCCGATGCGGGTGTGGACCGTTTTTTTTATCTCAGCCATCTCGGCGCAGACCGCGCCTCGGCGTACCCGATTTTCAAGGCCAAAGCGATTGCCGAGGAGCATATTCGGCGCAGCAAATTGGACGCCACAATTATGCGCACGGGGATCGTCTTTGGCCCCAACGACGGTTTTACCACCGGGTTGGCGCAGCTTTTATCAGCGCTGCCGTTTGTCTTCTTTCTTCCGGGGGATGGCTCCAGCCTGATGCAGCCGATCTGGGTTGAAGACCTGGTAACTTGCATGGTCTGGGCGTTAGACGAAAATGCGACGCGCAATCAAACCTATGAACTTGGCGGCCCTGAATTTTTAACCCTGAGTGATGTGTTAAAAACCATCTTGGCGCAGTTGGGCATTCATCGCAGAATTATGCCTTTCTCGCCACCCTATATGCGCGCCCTCACTATAATGGTGGAATATATGCTGCCAAATTCACCGGTTTCGGTCTACTGGCTCGATTATCTGGCGTATAACCGTACCTGTTCACTCGATACGATTCCGCGCGTCTTTAATCTGATGCCTTCGCGGATGTCGCATCAATTGGGTTATCTTAACGAGCGTAACTGGCGGCGCGAATTATTCCGCTCTGCATTTCGCCGGAAACGATAATATGCCCGATTTACGTATGCTCGAATCAACCGAAACTTTATATCAGGTGGAAGATTTACAGCGCCTGGTGTGGCCGGGGAGCGAAACCACCGTTGTGCCGGTGCATATGCTGCGCGCGGCGGTCGATCATTGGGGCGTGGTGATCGGCGCCTATGAAGGCGATCTGCTCATCGGGTTTGTCTTTGGTTTCCCCGGCATCGACGAAACATCTTCGGGTCCGCGGCTGATGCACGTTTCGCACATGGCCGGCATCCACCCCGAATACCGTGATCACGGTTTGGGGTTTGCTCTCAAACGCGCTCAATGGCAATTTGTGCGTAATCAGGGGGGCGAGCGCATCTGTTGGACCTACGATCCA
>JABGRQ010000129.1 GCA_018648225.1 Chloroflexota bacterium | reverse complement strand
TATTGTTTGAATCATCTCCTTAGTTTATCACTAATCACTTACCTTGCAACACTACTGTTTTTCTTTGTGTGCTTTGTGTCTCTGTGATAAAAAGCCTTTAAAAATCTTTGGCCCATTGGAGTGTTGTGTCATTTGCGACTGCTTCACCCAGTTCGAAACTTTGCGCCCCCAGATAGGTGAAGAAATCGTTCAATGCGGTTTTTAACGCAAGTTGAATATGAGTGTTGGGCTGTATGCCGTTTTCCCACCACCAGTTTTGCAGTGTGAAATGCCTGCTCTTTTTATCAAAAGCAAAATCGCTGCGGGCGATGAATGTATCGCCGTAGATGATGGGTAAAACATAGTAGCCATATTGACGCTGCTTCTTGGGTTTGTAGACTTCCCAGATATATTCGAAATCAAATAGCCAGCTATTTTTCTTGCGATTCCATAATAGATTATCGAGTGGCGCCAGGAAAGCAGCTTCCGGTTCGGGCGTCTCGCTTTGTATATTATCTAGCGTAGGGAAATCTTGGGCGCGCAGGTAAAAAGTTTTGTCAGGGATTTCGGTTACGGTTACGGGAATAATCTCGCGGCGCTGCACCAGCCGGTTGATAACGGCCCGGCGCTGTGGGCTTTTCATATTGATAATCCCCAGCCAATGTTCCCCGGCGTTTAGTAACGCCAACCCCAGACTACCCATGCGGCGCAGAATATGCCATTCCTGGTAGGCGGCTTCATCTGCGTTGGGGTCGGGTGCGGCGAGTAAGGTAGCAGGCAGCAGCTTTTCGATATATTCGAAATAGCGGCGGTTATTGACGCGATGATGCACGCCCAATTTTCCCATAGCATACAGCCCCTCCAGCCCGGCGCGGGAGATTTTGGTTGGCCCCCAGGCCCAGTCGGTTTTTTCGTCGTCTTTGAAATCTAGAGAACTGAGTGGGCCGCGCTGCGCGATTTCCTCGAGAATATGCGGGGCAACCTGCATGACGATTTCGGAAGGAACCCCAAAGTGAGCTTGCATACGCGACCGTTGGCGGGCAAAATAGGGCCAATCTTCAACGCAGTAGATGGCGGCCATTTTATCCCATCCATCGAGCAGTTGACACTCATTATAGAGCAATTCATCGAGCATTTGGGGGCGGTAATCGCGCACACGTGATTGCAGCACCAGATCGGGGTTGCGCCCTACGACGTTAATCGGGTCAAACTGGATGCTGCCGGCATGGCGGATGAATTCCAGCACGCCCGCTTTTCCGCACAACTTCCGCGGTGGATAGAGGCGCTGATGCACCAGCGAAAAACGCCGCGCAGTTTTAAGCGAGATTTCGAGATTTGTTTTGGGCATGTGTCTGGCCGTTTTTTTATTATCGAGCGCGGCGGGAACGCAATGATTTTTGCTTTTTCTCCGGCGGAGTTGCCAGTTTGAGCGCCAGGAAAACTAGTGGTGCCCCAGCCGTCACCCAGAAGCCGATCAGCGCGTAGCGTAACAGACGTAAGGCTTGGGGGAGCAGCGTTTCGCCGGAAGGGAATACGGCTTTCAATCCGGCCCAGATTGCGAGGGTGCCGACTATGCCGAGCAGATAGCGCAGAACGCGCTGCACGGCTGGCCCTTTGGGGCTGAATCCGCCACGGCGTTTAATCAGAATCAACCCCAGAGCGAGTCCCAGAAAGACCCCCGCGGCAGTCGTGATGCCATCTCGGCTGAGCGGTTCGGGGGCAGCTCCGGCCTGGGTGGCATTTTCGACCCATTCAGCCGGAATTTGCCAGTTGGCGAGGCTGGCAATCATCAAATTTCCGATCAGCAGGATTGCCGCGCCGATTCCCAGAATGATGAGAATCTGCCGGAGAGTTGATTGACTTTTAATCCTGTGGCCGACCGGTTTTTCTAATCGGATGAAAATCCACAAAAGCAGCGCGCCGACCAGCCAGCCTGAAAGCACGTCGATGGGGAAGTGTACGCCCATATAGAGCCGCGAGATACCGATCATGGCTGCAAAAAATAGCGCCAGATACCATGCCCAGCGTTTTTTTATCGACGAGGCCCAGGTGCCCCACAGCGTGGTGGCGTTTTGGGCGTGGCCCGAAGGGATGCCAAAGGAAGTTTCGCCAGTAAAAGCACGCACTTCACCTGAAACCCAGAAGGGCCGCGGGGAATGGAAGGCGAGTTTTAAGATGCTGTTTGTTCCGGTCGTAACGACTAGCATCAGGGCCAGGCGTGTGCCCATGAGGGTATCAAAACACCAGTAGATGGCAGGCATGATGAGCAGATAGAATTCCTCATCGCCTAATACTGTAAAAAATTTCATCACCGGGGTGAGCCAATCACCAAGTTGTTGTAGAAATAAAATCGTTTCCATGCTGTCCTCCAGTTTGTGTGGCTAACAAGCTTCTGAATGGGATCGCGCGCTATTTTCTAATTGTGATGCGAACGCGGGGAAAAACGTATACTGATAAGTATAGCAAAAACTGTCAGTAAAATCGCGATCGGATATATACCCACAGGCTGCCAGGTATAGATCATTCCCGCGATGGGAGGCACAAGTATCAACGAAAAAGATGAAAATGTCTCGGTGATGCCAAAGGCCAATCCCATATTGACGGGGTTTATCACCGTGCGGATTTGTGCGATGGCCATTGCGCGGGCAAGCCGGTAGCCGCCCATCAGGAAGTAGGCCAGCATAAACCAGGGCAGGCCAGCAGCTTGCCAAAAAACGAACGCCGCCAACGCCATTGTAATCTGCCCAATTAAAAACCCCAAATGCGGGTTGAGCGATCCAAAAACTAAATTGATGATTACATTACCCAGGCTGCCAGCCGAACCTGCCAGGCCGACCTCGCTATAGGATAAACTATGAATATCTTGCATAAAGTTGGGGGTAAGCGGCTGGGGCAGGTACAAGGCAAAAAACACAATCAGGATAATCCCCAAGTAAGCCCAATAGGCGCGATTCTGGAGCAAAATTTTCACCGTGCCGGGTTCCCGGGGCAAAACTGGTTGCGGGCGCAGGTTAAAAATGAGCAAATTTGAAACCACAAAGATACTTGCCGCGAAAAGATAGGTTTTTTGCAGACCGAAGTGATCGCCAATATAGCCGCCGATAAATGGCCCCATGAATGCGCCCAGGTTATACGCTGCCGAGATCATCGTCAGTGCCCGTCCTGGCGAGAGTTTGCCACTGGCTGCGGTGACATAGCTGTTCATGGGAGTCATCACGAAAGCCGTAATGCCGTATAAGACCATTCCCGTAACGAAAACTGGTAGCGAGTTTGCCAATGCCATCAGCCAGGCCGATAGCAACCCCAAAATCCACGATGCCCACATCATCACGCGCCGCCCAACCCGGTCTGAAAGATACCCGGCGGGGATATGCGCCGCGCCCATGGCAATCCCCACTGCGCCCAGAATCGTGCCAATTTCAAGCGGTGAAGCACCCAATTCTTTTAGATAGATGGGTTGAAAAATATAATAAGCGCCCTCTCCAACACCCCAGGTGAAGAGGGCCAGGGCCATGAATATCAGATCTCGGTTCATCAGGGATACAGAAAGCCCCCTACAATGCCATTTGCCAGAGGGGCGCTTTGGTTAGCGCCCAATGCGGGATCAATTGCCATCGCCGGGTCTGGCGCCCACTTCACAATGCTGGGCGCATCAATGCCGGGCAAACCCACTTCCAGTAGCAAAACGTGATTCGCCAACCACCCGGCGGGTTGCACATAGACTGGAACGATCCCTCCAGCGAGGCCAGATAATTGGGCGTTTTCTGCATCCACAATAATACTGCCATCTGCCCGCGCCACGCGCAGCCGCATTTGTGCTTCCATGCTGGATGGGCCATAGGCCTCCAACCAGGCTAGGCGTTGATGATCTGGCGCAAATAAGACCATCCCACCCCCCAGGTTGGTGCTGCCATGGAAGGGGATATTCACTTCCTGGCAATCGAGTTGATTCCGGATAGTCAGGCTGTTGCCCGGCCCCCCGGGTTGGCCGCCCATCTCTGGGAGATAAGCAATATACGTCTGATCGGGTGAGATGCCCGCCAAACGATCCGTAAAGGGTAGATATTCTGTGCTTTGGCCGCTGAAGAAATCAAAATAATATAGCCCGTTATAGGGCGCAAAATTGATATTGCCCACGCCCCACATCGAGAGCGTATACCATACACCTTGCCCGATGCCCCCTTTGCTATATACCGCCAGTGGGAATATAACAAAACCATCGCCCTCCGAGCGGGTGAGCATGGGCACTGCTCCGTTAATGGCTTCGGCGTCTCCGGCGTAAAGCTCACTCACCCAGCCGCCAGTATCGGGCGACATGTCGATTTCATTAGTGCTGAACGCCAGCAGCGATGTGCCCGCGCCGCCGGTGAGCGTCACAAAATTGGGGAGCGGGCGCAGTGGATTCACTGTGCCATTCTCGCTAGATTTCAGTGTGCCGTTATTTTCAAGGCTGTAATATACCAGCATCATAGCAGATAATCCGTTGTTGTAGCCTCCGCCCAGATGAAGTTGATCGGGGTCGAGCCAGGTCATGCCGGGGGTTTGTTTGTTGCCCAGGGAAACGCCATCGGTATTGAAAAACTCCACGCTCAAGGTATTCACGCTGGCAGCAAAGCCAATTGGCATGGGAATATTCTGCGCGCCGGGGTGTGCTGGTTCGCACACCGGGGGCGGGGTGATGTTTGGCGGTGGCGATGTTGGTTCGCTGGTCGGCGTCGGGGCTGGCTGGTTGGTGTTGGTTGGTTCCACGGCGGGCGCGGGTGTGTCAGGCGCGTCCAGCGCGGCCACAGTTTCCGCGACGACAGTTTCGAATTGTGCTGGGGCCATTGTGCTTTGTGTGGGTGTTGTGCCGCCACAGGCCAGACTGGTGATAAATAGTATGAGCAATAGAAAGGTAGCAGGATGTTTTTTCATTGGGTGAATCTATTTCTGGATACTTTTTCTGTGATTTCGAGCCAGCGGCGAGAAATCCCTAAGACGTTTCGAAAATATGTGCCAACGGAAAGAAGTCATGTTTCGTTATGAGTATTCCTCCCGGCGGTCGGAATGTTACTTTTTTATCTCTATTTTGCCGTAACCCGGCGGATGAAAGCTTCGGCGGCGGTAAAAACTTGCTGCCGGGCAGCATCACGGGTGATGACATGCCCACTATTTTCGAGCCAGAGCATTTCTTTATCTTCAGTGCCCAGCTCCGCATAAATTTTGGGCATACTCTCAGGGCTGACGCCGCCATCGCTGCGAGAGTGCATCAGCAAAACGGGGGCTTTTACAGCAGGTAGGGCAGCGCGCATTTCGGCCAGCAAATCTCTGAATTCGATGATCGAGCGGCTGGGGTAAGCGCCATAACTGGTATGCACGGCTTCGGCTTCGCTATCCACCCAATCCGATTCTTCTGCATGTGGCGCAATGGGTTGAATCCAGTGCAGCCAGTGCAAAAAGCGCAGGCGCGGGTCTGGCGGCAGTGCGTAGGGTGTAGACATCGCCACAACGCCGGTGACGGGCTTCAGCGTGGAGAAAAGCAGCGACAGCACCCCGCCCATTGAAAGCCCCAGGATCACGGTTTGGTCGCAGTATCCGCTCAGGGTGTGCCAGCCCTCTTCCACTGAGGTTAGCCAATCCCCCCAACGGGCGCGCAGCATATCTTCGAGCGAGGTGGCGTGTCCGGCCAGGCGAATCCCTAAAACGGAGAATCCCTTTTCGGCCAAATATTCCCCCATCCAGCGCATTTCTTTGGGAGTTCCGGTGAAGCCGTGAACCAGCAGGCAGCCGACGGGACCTCCGGGCAAAAAGAAGGGTTCTGCTGTTGGGATAATCATGGGTTGAGCAGCTCCTTTTCAATCGCATCTACTGCGTCTTTGGCATCTTTCAAACCGGAATTGGTTGCCTGGCGGTAAACTTTGATCGCTTCGATTTTCCGGTTTTGCCGTAGCATTTCATCAATTTGGGGGCGCCAGTTAGCTGTTGGGATGGGCGGAGGTGGCTGGTAGTGGGGACTTTCGCCGCGTTCAATGGCTTCTACTGCTTCTTTGGCTTCTTTTAGCCCTACATTTGTGGCAATGCGAAAGGCTTTGATGGCCTCGATTTTGCGCCCGCGTTGCAATAGAGCCAGAATTTCTTGTTGCAAGTTTTTGGGAAAATCAGCCGAATATTCCTGAAAGAAAGATGTTCGGCTAGTTCTTCCAATTTGCTGGTTCTGTATGGCAATCACAATTCCGATGAGGATGAGAATGACGATGCTTGCCACAAGAAGAACGATCCACATGGACACGATTACACCTCCAGTGTTTTGAGTTTGCGGGGCAAAGTGGATAAGCTTTCAATGCCATCGGTCGTAACAACAACATCATCTTCGATGCGCACACCGCCGCGCCCCGGCAGGTAGATGCCCGGCTCGATGGTAAAACTCATGCCGACTTCCAGCAATTGAGTATTGTCGCCGCGAATATAGGGGTCTTCATGGCCTTCCAACCCGAGGCCGTGGCCGGTGCGATGAGTGAAATATTCGCCGTACCCGGCTTCTTCAATGACGGCGCGGGCGGCGTTGTCAATGGCGCCCGCAGGTAGGCCGGGACGGGCAATTTCGCGTCCGGCGGTGTTGGCTTGCAGCACAATATCGGCAATATGAGCCAGTTCTGGTTCTACCGAGCCGATAGCAAATGTGCGCGTGATGTCTGAGAAATAGCCATTCACATTTGCGCCCCAATCAATCACCAGAAGATCGCCAAGTGCAAGGGGGCGGTCGCTGGGCGCAGCATGGGGGTTAGCGCTGTTGGGGCCGCCCGATACTATGGGTGTGAACGGCATACGCGCGTCTGAACCATGTTGCAATAGTTGCTGGGTGAGTTCGGCGGCAATCTGGCGCTCGGTGATGCCAGGTTTAATCATCGGGAGTGTGGCCTGGAGTGCATTTTGGGCGATTTCTGCGGCTGTGCGCATGGCGTCTACTTCGGCGGTATCCTTCTTCATGCGCAGGGCTGAAACGCAGGCCTCCCCGGGGATGAACTGGGCCTGAGGCGCGGCATGTTCTAGTAAATTAAGTTCTAATACGCGCAGGGCGCGCGGCTCCACGCCGATACGGGCTTTTTCCAGTTCCGCGGCCTGGATTGCGCTTTGAAAGGCTTCGATCCATTGGGCGGGGTTTTCGCCATACGGGAAAGCCTGAATTTCGTAGGCAAGCCCTTCAAGTTTTAGTGTCTCGAGTTGAGGTAATACGATCACCGGGGCGTTATTTTGGCTGAAGAATACGATTACCGGACGTTCACTCATGTGAAAGTGCAACCCGGTCAGGTAGGGCAAGCTGGGGCCGGGATTCAGGGCGATGGCATCCAGATTTTGTTTTTGGAGTTCTCTGTTGAGTAGTTGGTGTCTTTGTAAATAGATGGCGCTGCTGGCTGTAGACATGGTTTCTCCGTTTGTGCAATTATGAGGTGAGTGGAAATATCTCGGTTTATTAATTATACGCCAAACCCAGACTTCATGCAGTTTGGGGTCTTTGGCCTCTTGTAATCTCCGTGGTGGTTATCCACAATCAGGGGGATGGTGCGTATGCCGCACGCGAATTCCCGCGTTGGAACATGTGCTTGCAAAAATGAGAGGCTTTATACAA